>CAYLYF010000005.1:0-68516 GCA_964387595.1 uncultured Thermodesulfobacteriota bacterium
GATATGACTCCATGGGTTCGAGATCAAAGTTATCAAACAGCCCCGGTTGTTTGATAACTTCATCAACAAATTTAACCATATCATCGTAAGCTACACGCGGCATGAGACCCTCCTTTAGAAAATATTATGTCACTCTCACTGGTTTAATTGATTCAGTAAAACTGCTATATACAAAATATTAATTTTGATATTTTATTTTTTAATTGTTACATTACTAAGGCAGAAGCTCCTTCAGCTTATCTTTGAACGCAGGCAGTACTTTTTTCCAGTCGCCAACAACACCAAAATCGGCATACTTAAAGATACTGGCCTCAGGATCCTTATTTATGGCAATGATACTCTTGGACTGCCCGCAGCCGCTCAAATGCTGAATGGACCCGGAAAGCGCAATGGCAATATAAACATCGGGACTGACGATTTTTCCGGTAATTCCGACCTGCCGGCTGGGAGCCAGCCAACGGTTATCACAGGGAGGTCTTGAAGCACCAACAGCCCCATTCAACAGAACTGCCAGTTCCTGCAGTTGATTAAAACCCTCAGCGCCGCCGATTCCTCTGCCGCCGCTAACGATGACCTGCGCATCTTCAAGTTTTATCCCATCCTCCTCATCTTTTATCTTTTTCAGCAGTCTGGCTCTTATGACTGAGGGCTCTAAACCTGCATCAATAGCAATAACTTCTCCCTGTCTTGAGGCATCAGGCTCCGAAGGTGACATGACCTTGTCTCTGACCGTTGCTATCTGCGGATATGAATCACAGGTATAAGTAGCCAGAGCATTTCCTCCGTAGACAGGTTTTGTCTGCAGCAGTTGCTTTGAATCAGGGTCAATCGCAAGGTCAACACAATCCAGGGTAGCAATTGTGTCAAGTCTAAAGGCCAGCATGGGCACCAGATCACGACCGACAGAGGTCTGTCCCATAATGAGAACCTGAGGCATCACCTGTCCAATGATTTTTTCCATCACAGATACGTATGCATCCGTCTGATATTCTTTAAGTAGCGGATCCTCAACAACATACACTTTATCAACGCCGCAGGCGATAGCTTCCTGGGCCAGATTTTCCGCATCACTTCCGACCAGCACAGTACATAATTCCTGTCCAAGCTCATCGGCCAGCTTTCTGCCGCAGCCCAGTACTTCATATGTAATCGAAGGCAGACTACCTTCAACGATCTCGCAATAGGTCATCACACCTTTATATTCAGCCATACGATTTACCTTTTCAGATTAGCTTGTTTAGTTTTTTTCTACTTCCTAATTTTTAAAAGCACTCAAGCTTGATGCTCTGCCGGCTTTTGGATCACAGGATCTGGGCTTCTTTCACTTTTAGGGCCAAATCAGTTCCTGCCTCCTCCGGAGTTTCACATTCTATGAACTGGCACTCGGCTTTACGACCCGGGGGAGAAGACAGCCTGACCAGATTTGGTTTCTTCATCTGGGATACGTCAACTCCCAGTTCCTGTGCTTTACGAACCGTGATCGGCACCCTCTGGGCTGCCATAATTTCCTTCACACCAGGATATCTTAATTCACCGAGCTCACTGCTGACGGTAATCAGGGCCGGCATCGACGACTCGACTTCTTCGATACCGTCTGACACTACCCGCTCCACCATTACCTTCCCATTTTGGGGGTCTACTTTACAGGCAGCCGTAATACCCGGGATCTTCAAGATTGCGGCAATACCGGAGCCCACCTGACCGGCATCTGTATCTGATGCCTGCCTTCCGCAGAGGATCAGGTCGTATTCACCTATCTCCTTTATGACAGCAGCCAGCAGGTGAGCCGTTGCATAGCTGTCAAGGTTTTCAAACGCAGCATCGTCCAGCAGGATCAGCTCATCTGCACCCGAAGCGATGGACTTTCTTAATACGGGCTTGGCCAGGTTTTTCCCCGCACTGATCACCGTTATCGTGGCACCCTGCGCATCCTTTATCAAAAGGGCAGCTTCAAGTGCATTCTCATCATAAGGATTCATCACCGGCGGGGTACCCTGGGGCACAATTACGCGCTTCGCTTCAGTATCAACTGTGGTGCCCGATGAGGAAGATGTTGGATCAGGGACCTGCTTTAAACAGACGATTATTCTCATATTACTAAACTCCCTTGGTTTTTTCTATATTGATTCTCATCGCCTACAAGGCGGAGCACCCCGGTAATTAAAACTGATAATTGATCGTTACTCGGAAGTTCACGACAACGAACTTCTGCGTAACGATCCGGCAAACCTCTAAAGAGAGGGATAATCTCAATTATTTTCTTCTTTTGACAGGTCTGCTCCCCAGAAGTAATTACCGCTTCCAACGCTGTTGGGGTCCAGTGTTTCCTTAAGTTTGCGCTGCCAGTTATATTCCGGAGATTTTGAAAGTTTCTTTGCACGAACCTCTTCATCAGCATGCGTGCTCCTTGCCAGTCCAAACAGCATTCCGCCTGGAGGTCTGCCCTGTGCGGCTTTTAATCTATCTCCTTCGTCAGAGCAGTCCGCTGCAGCCTTTGATGAATCGGAATCCTGAGGATCATAAAAGACAAAATCCTCCCATCCGGTGACACCGCCGCCGCCTTGTCCGCCTATTGGTCCCATCGCCTGATCACCGCAATCAGCAATCTTGGGAGCATATTTTTTCAATAAAGCCTTACCTGCCTCAATTTCTCCTGAAGCCCAGACGTCCGGAGACGCGACTGAATTATAGGTATCGATAAAACCACCGGTAGCGGTAAAATTGACGCTCTTAAAGCATAGCTTAAGCATAAACAGAAGTACGTACTGCTGCATGTCCGGCTCTTCAATTATCGATATGTTCCATCCACCTGTTTCTTTCAGTATCTGATCCAGAACTTTCTGCTGATATGCAAGGTCTCTTGGTGTCATACCCACCATTATAAACTGGAAGTTGCGCTGCATTTCTTTTGTAAGCTGTTGTATTTCCGGAGTTTCAAGTAATTCCGGAATGTCACACAGCTGTTTGGTTGGATCCGTTACGATCCTTAAAAAAGCGGCCTGCAGTTCATCTCCCCACATCACAAACTGTCTGTGAACGATATAGCCTATTTCCGAATCATAGATCCTGTAGATCGCATCAGCAAATCTCTGCAGACTGGGAAAGGCCGGGAACGCAGCTTTAAAGTTTTCTTCAGGTAACTGTGTTCTATATGACGGCGCTGTTCCTTCAATGGGCATTTGTACTGGGCCGGGCCAATTAACAAGCCTGATCGCAATTTTGGTCACAACCCCCCATCCGCCGGCACCTCCAAGAGAGCCTCTAATAATTCCCTGTGTACTCGGCCCCGGCCCTTCAGCACAGAACCAGCCCAGATCGGATCCCATAGAACCGGTTCTAAGTATTTCACCTGTTGGCATCACCCACTCTATGGACAATATACTGTCCTGTGGAGAAGAAAAATACATCACATCCGGTCCCCCGCCCTGAAAAGTACAGGCATTCGCAAGCACAGATGTTCCTGAACCGGCACCGCTGATATGATTGTTTAAGCCCACCTTCATGGCTTCGGCCTGCAACTGTGCAGCCACACAATACGGCTCCACCACGGCAAACATATTCTGTTCGTTTATTTCAATAATTCGGTTCATTCTCCTCAGATCCATCAGGATCTGTCCAGCAGACGGCACAGCAGCCCATGGTCCCCAGCCTGTACTGAAGACATGATACTTGATTTTGTATTGGTTACAGGCTTTGATGATCGCCTGAACATCTTCTACGCTACCCGGGACAAGAACTGCCTCAGGCCTGTCAAAGAACTTGCTTCCGCCGGTCACATCAGTTACCAGCTCAGCCATCCATTGATAAGCATATGAATCCAGCGTCGCCGGCTCTTCCGTAATATTTTCCGGTCCGACAATGTTTTCCAATGCTTCATATACTTCGCTCAATAGTGCCATTTTTATTCCTTCCTGTTAGATTGCTTCTGCAACAAGGTCTACAATATCATATACTTTCATACTTTCGTTTTGATCATTAATGGCGTCAATAAAATTCCTTTCACACCAGCCGCAGGCAGTTACTATCGCCTCGGCTCCGGTGGACTTCGCCTCTTCGATCCTTTCTCCAGCGGTCCATCCGGAAAATTCAGGATACCTTTCCCTGACACCGCCGCCGGCACCGCAGCACCACGCGTATTCCCTGTTTCTTTCCATTTCTACCAGTTCAATACCGGGAATACTTTTTATGATATTCCTCGGTATATCATAAATACCCAAGGCACCGTTATATCTGGGTTTCCGAGGCTCATATACCAGGACCTGACCGCGAATTTTTTTCTGTTCACCTTTCCACGGCATATAGGGTTCCCCTCGTCTTCCCAGATGACAGGGATCATGATAAGTCACTTTCATAGGAACAGTTTTGGTAAATTTCAACTTACCTTCATTGATAAGCCGTTCAAGATATTGCGTAATGTGCAGAACCTCAAAGTTAAATTCAAACTCTTCAGGATAGAGACGGTTAAACGCATGGTAACCATCAGAACAGGTGGTAACGATTGTCTTTACACCCGCATTTTTCCAGGCATCAATATTATTCTCGGCATATTTAAGAAATTCTCCCCGATAGCCCATGTCACAAACGCGACCACCACAGCAGTTTTCATCTTTCCCCATAATACCAAAATCAACTCCTGCGTTCTTTAAAATGGCCACCACTGTCTGGGGTATTTTCCATAGGTCCTTATCAAAACTTAACTTGCAGCCCACATGAAAAACAACATCAGCCTTCTCCTGGGTCAGATCTTTAACATCCAGGCCGTCTGCCCATTTGCCACGGTCCGCCTTGGACTCCAGCA
This sequence comes from uncultured Thermodesulfobacteriota bacterium, assembly GCA_964387595.1. GTDB lineage: Bacteria > Desulfobacterota > WTBG01 > CAIYCZ01 > CAIRTM01 > JAHEEI01. The sequence continues at coordinate 4,799 of CAYLYF010000005.1, forward strand.
TCATGTTGTCCTCTTTGCGGAGATGATCTATATAGGGAACATCCATGGGAGGAAAACAGCCGTTGTCTATCATTTTAAACCGTAATTGACGCATGATCTCCACAGGTTCCAGATCATACCGGTTAACCTTGCAGGCAACATCACAGCACCCGTCCAGCATACATTTAAAAACAATGTCCACCAGCCCTTCATCAAAATAGCTGCTCCTGCCCTCAAGCAGAGACAGGGAAGTACTTAATCTTCCACTGGCCGAGTAACTCTGAAACTTATTATATTCTATGCTGGGACAGCCTTTTGCAAAGCGCCAGCTCTTCACATGAGCTAATGGGATCCATTTACAGTATGAGCATTTACTACATCTGCTTACGGTTGCCCTAAGGTCTTCCAATGCCACTTTATACTTCCTCCTTTGTTTAGTTTCTACCTAAAAGCAAAGCTTGCCTGGGTTTAATACATTATTGGGATCGAATATCCCCTTCAGCTTCTTTGTTAGGTTCGTATGCTCGGCATTTCTGCTATATGCCATGTCTGCCCAGATCCCGTAGGGTCGGGTATAGAACGCACCCTGCTCTGACAGTTCTTTACTGGCTCGGGTAAAAAGATCTTTTACCTTTGCAGCCTCTTTTTCGTCGCCCGGATCATACGGTAGACTAAATTCCACATGACAGCTCGTACCCAGATGCGTCGGCTGAATGTAAATACCAAGATCTGATGGCGAATAGTCAGATGCTTCGGCAAGAGTGTTCATTGCCGACACAAATTCCTGCGCCCTGTTCAGTGTGGTTAAAAAGAAAATGTCCTGGCATCCGCCCTTGCGGCGTAGTTTCCAGTAGGGTTCCTTCGAAGGGTTCATTACTGCTTCAGAAACCTGTTCGCCTGTTGCACCCGGAATTTCTGTCTCTATTGACACACCGAATTGCTGAGCTATTTCGGTAATATCCTTCTCCAGAAATTCCAGTCTTTCCTCAGCCAGAATATCACGCCCGGTCAGTCCCAAAACAAGAGTCCATGGAGGCAGTTCTTTTTCCAGGCTCGAGACCTGCTCCGTTCCTTCTCCAAGAATAGATACCAGGCTGGAACGGCTGAAAAGCATCAGCTCATCATGGAACCTGATTCTTAAGAGCTTATAGGCAAAACCGACAAGCTTATCAAGATCATCAGAAGCCACCAGGAAAAACTTTTGAGCTTTAGGAAGCACTTCACACCTGAGAGACGCCCAGGTGACAATCCCCATGGTTCCCTGGGCAGCTGAAACCAGCTTGTGGTAATTAAACTGTCCGGGGCCATATTGATACAGCGCTGTTTCTTGCGTTAGTTTTCGTTTTTCCATTAATTCTTCTATCGGTACAAGCTTCGCCTCTTCTCTGGTGGATGTGCTGACACCTCCACCAGCCAACTCACCGGTCCGGAACATCTCTCCGTTCCCCATTACCGTTTCAATACACCTAAGCGGCTCGTTCAGCGACCAGGCGTACCTGGGATTCATTATAGGCTCCCTTTCCAGAAGACCGCCCAGCACTGATTTAGTGGCACGCGGCATTAATGGCATGGAAAGTCTTAATCCCTGTTTTGCCAACTCAGGCTGGAGTTGACTGTAGGTTACCCCGGGCTCTATGATCACCACCCGATTTCTCCGGTCCATCATGATGATCCGCTTCATCCCGCTAAGGTCCACAATAACGGCTCCTTCTGAACCGGGAACACTGTCACCGCGGAAATGCGGCGGGCCTGAGCTTACAGGAACCAGCGGCGTCTTTGTCTGATTCGCCCACTTAACTATATCCTGCACTTCATCCGCATTCCTGGGCTTTACCACCATCAGTGGCATCATCGGGGTAACGAAACTGTGGTCCCGGGAGTAAATATCCAATGTTGAAGGATCATCAATTACATTCTCCGCACCAACTATCTTTATTAGCGCATCTTTTTTTTCAGCCATCATCAGGTCTTTCATCAATTATTTTGTTAAATGTAGTCTCACAGACTTATTTGTAAGGTATTATATTAATTGCTTGTTAGCATGTCAAGAAAAAATTAATCTCATAAAATTATACTTTAAAATTTGTCCGCGCGTTTTTAATTATGATAATAGTAAGTAAATTTAAAGGTTTATCTAACATTCATCTAACTATAATTCCTTCACGGCAGCTTAGCTTCAGATCTATGAATATGATATAAGGTGGTGAAAAACAATCAATAAAAATTTATTTACAACACCACTTTTCACCCTTAATTGACGTCTGCTTTGCTCACGGAAGCTAATTCCTCGTTAATTTTCCGGCTTGATATTATTAACCATATGGCCAGAAGGACATCAGCCGCGCCCTTCAGTCCAAAAGCCCAGCCGGGTCCAAGAACATCATACAAATAACCGCCAAGCTGAAGAAACAGGAGCATCCCGATAGGCTGCATCGTGTTTAAGCCCCCCAGAATAGAACCCAGCATTGCCTTGGGTGTAACATCCGTTGCCATGGTATTTGCACCTGCAATTGAGCCGGAGATTCCAAAAGCAACAATCACCACAGTGGCCATAACCAGTCCGGAAAACGGTCCGGAAGAGACAGAAATGATCAACATACCCGTCCCGCCCAGAAAAAGAGTTAAAATAATTGTTTTTAATCTACCCCATTTGTCAAGCAGTATACCAATAATCGGAAACGCTAAAAAAGTAAAAACACTCATTATGATCATGGGTATAGACCCTTTAAGCGTGGCAGTCTCAGAGGTTAACCCCAGTTTCGCGCCATCCTGCACAGCCCAGGCAATGATAAATGTTGCCATTATCGTGATGTCCGCGCGGCTGATAAAGGAGCACAGATAACTTGACTTTAAAGTCGGGCTTTTCATAACCACCTGCATCACTTCTTTAAAACTTTTCTGGTCTTCTTTTTTAGTCTCTGGCATACGGTCTTTTAAAAAGAGCCAGGTTGAAAGCAGACCAAAAGCTGCCATGATCGCTGCAACAATAAAAAGTCCTGAAACCCCGCTTTTGCGTCCGATCGGTGCGACCGCTGCAAAAATAATAATACTGGCCAGCCCCATCATCATACCGTTTAAGGCCATGGCCTTACCACGGTCTTTTTTAAAGGTATAATCAGCACACATGGTAATAAACTGCGGATAGACCAGGATCATCCCCACACCTACTAAAAGTCTTAGGATATAAGCTACAAAAAGACCCGGTGAAAAAGCAATAAACTCTGCCGCTCTGGACGGAGCAAAGCTCAAGTAAGCACAAAAAGTTGAAGAAAATCCTTCTGAGATGTTCAGCCATTCGGCAATGGCAACAGACTGACCGAAAGCATAATAGGAAAAAATAAGAGAGAAAAATCCGATAACCGCCAGTATCTTACGGCCGACCTTATCAGAGAGTACCCCCACCATGGCCACAAACGCCAGGGTTGCGATCTGGCTCATATTCTGCAAAAAACCGTTTATTGAACCAAAAAAGTCTGGAGCAACTTTAATAATATCCTGAAGAAATGCCGGCTGAATAATCGCAGGCATAACCATCAGCATTCCCATGATCAGGGTATTTAAGTAAAGAAAGAAAAAATTAGCTTTGGTCAGATCCGGTGCCACTTCAATTCCGGCAAACTTAGATACCTTCTGTTCTTCGCTCATATCCTCTCCTCTTGTTCATTAAATAATGGTGTCTTCTATTTACTCCTAAACTAACAATAAAGCCGGGCCTTAATTTGTACTCGTGTTATTCGGAAAACCGGATCGTTTACAGCCCTTAAAGATCTCCTGCAAAGGATCAGTTTTCATTCTTTTAAGTTTCTGGAACACATCAGGACGATCTTTAGAAACGATCGGCATAATTTCAGCCATGGCAGCAGCAACAATTTTAGGAGTTTCATAGGGATCAAGAATACTACGCAGTGTCTTTGTAATTTTACTAAGCAGATAATCAATATCATCTACTGTGAGGCAATAAGGCATAACTGCATTACGGATCATGTCACGATGGTCAAGTTTATCGATAATCTCCTTGCGCCACCAGTCAAGATAGACAAACACGCCCTCGCGAGAAATATTTCCTTCAGTTAACGCATATTTTACAGCGTTAGCAGCTTTCCAGCCGCTGATGATCGCTCCGGTCATTTCAGCTTCTTGACACCATACTGCATCAGATACCAGAAGGACCTGGTCTTTATATGGATCAATAATATGAGAATACATATTGCCTTCAATACACAAGGGGCGGATTGTTTCAGCATTTTTAAACCAGGGTGCGAAATAGCCCTGCTGGGTAAAACGCTCAAAAGCCCCTTTCACATCTGCGCCGGGATGAGTACAGCTGATAAACGGAAAATAAGTCTCACCGTCAGCCCGGGGAGTCATCCAGATGCGCATAGGGGTCTTTTCACCCAGAAAAATCTGGAACAGCGCATATTTTTCAGAGGGCTCCACCCCCTGCATCTCAAAACCATAACTGGTACTGGTCCCGTAATAAATACGATCTTTGTTTTTCCCCAGAGTTTTTGCCAGACGGGAAGCTCTGCCGTCAGCACCGATCACAAAGGTTCCTTTAAATTTTGTCCCTTCACGGGTATAAACAGTAACCTGGCCGTTTTGGGTCTGTGTGCCGGTTACATTATGTCCAGGAAAAACATCGACACCATATTTTATGCATTCTTTCATCAGACTTTTAAGCAGAGCCCCTTTATCATAGGTCGCGCTGATCCGGCCTTCATCACCCATAGCCTCGTTTTTTTCATAATCTCCCAGCTGTATTTTGTTCCCTTTATAAGAATATATAGACCAGGAATAAAAATTCTGATGTTTCCCTTCATAGGGAATGGTAAATCCATACGCCGGAAAGCAGAGCCGCTGGTTCCGTGAATTAATTGAAACGCGGTCTCCCAGATAACAGCCGGTCAGGGTAACGATCATCATGCTGCAGGCACGGTTAATATCGGTAATATTTTTTTTCCTTTCAATCAGAGCAACTTTCAGTCCCTGTTCGCCGGCCGTTTTTGCCGCCATTAAACCTGCGGGACCTGCCCCGACAATAATTACATCATATACATTTGCCATGTTTTCTCCTCATCTGTGTATCTGTATCTTTGAAAAAATATACTAGTTTATGTTATTCAGGTTCATCTTTTTTACTGCCGGTTCATAACAGAAATTAATGAAAATGTCCACCAGCCCCGCCTGATTTTCACCAGTCTCCTTAAACGGTTTGCTTACGCGACCAGCACTGACAGATCCTATCTCATTCACCTATAAAAGCATATATACTAAAATTCATGACTTAAAGCTAATATTACGAAGGTGGTTAAATTATTTCTAATCATAAAGGTTAATCTAATATACTGATTACTCCAATATTTACAGGATAGATCCGAACAGAGATAATCTTTGCAGTTTTAAACGGACAGTTTATAAGTAATTAATTATAAGTCAAACTTTTAAAAGTCAGAGCGCATTCACAGTAGCTTGATAATTGCGAAGGATAAAGTCCGGCTGTTCAACCCATCAGATTTCCTGAGGAGCCTTCATCGGACAAACTTTAACACAGGTTCTGCACTCCAGACATAAAGCTGAATTAATTAAGGCAAAATCTTCATATAAAACGATAGTAGCACGGGGACAAAGGTCCACACATCCTCCGCAGCCAACACATTTCTGTCTGTCAATCCTGATCATATTGCTAACACTCCTTTAATCTTGTTTTTTTTAACAGCAGCTTAAATCACTTTTATTGAAAAGGTTGCCCCTGTTTTAACTTTTATCCTGACCTCAGATGCTTCGGCAATAACCTCCCTAGCGGAACACACCTTTAAAGAGGTTAATGATTATTTCCGGGTCTGATTGTCTGTATCAAAATTTACAAAATTCATCACATGCTTTGCCAGCAATTTTCCAACTCTTGGGTCATCATTTGGCGGTCGATAGTATGCCCAGGTCCCGGTATACTGGTCCTGTACCGGACTGTTTTTATCGGGGTTGCCCACATAAGGATCATAACCCAGATGCCCGTATTCGCAGACATCAAAAGCCAGATACGGATCCATATCGCTCATAGATGAATTTATATTTGTCTGTCTCGGCGGCGGATAAACTCCTCCGTCTTCACAGCCGCCCATTTCAAAACAGCATTCTTCTTCACCGCACTGCGTATCCACCCAAATCCCCCAGTAATCCGCAAAAGGATAGCCATCTCCAGCATATGAAACTGAATCCCCTGTGTCCGCATACAACCAGTTCTGGGTACCGATTTCTTTAGCAATCTGGTTATGCTGTTCAACCAGATTTAAAACTGAATCAGTTATGATCTGAGGAAATCCGATAACGATATGCTTCACACCACGGTCTTTAAAATATTCAAGCGCATCCCAGTAGAGATATCCCCATTCATCACCCGGCAGCACATAACCCGTGGTTTCGTATAGCCATGCATGACCAATGTTTTCGCCGCGCATTTCCCGAGATCTCTCGGTTTTACCATTTTCAGGATTTAGCTCCTTAATTCCCATAAAGGCACCGACTATATTTTCAGGATCCATATCCGGATGCCGTTCCAACAGTATACTCTTAATGTTTTCATTAAGAACAATCGTGTCATTTATTTTAGGATCGAATGCCTGGTTGTAATCGTGTACAGCATGATTTAAAAGGAGAACCGCCGTCTCATTATCAGAAACCGCATCTGACCAGGAATCTTCAATTCCATCGGCCTGGAGTTCTGCCAGTTCAGTATCGTTTGATATGGGGTTCTGGTCTGCTGCATAGGTAACAGATACATCATTTTCAGGAGCGCCTTTGCTTCTGGTCCAGTTTTTATCAGCTGGAAAAGATCGTTCCATCAATTTTGTATAATCATTCACCCAGATAAGAGGAGTCGCAGGATCCGGTGCCGGTATTACAAACTCGTAATCATTGGGATAATAAAGCAGATGCGGAAATGCATAATGCGAAACATCCTCGCCTGCCATCCAGGCAGCCCAGTCAACTTCAAAGCTGAAATCTTCTGAAGCGTCCTGAAGATCCAGTTCATCTTTCATATCCTGAAGCTGTTGTGCTGTAATATCGTCAAAAGGATCGATCCCGCCGAGTTTTTCATATTCATATGCATATTTAAGAACTTCTTTTTCAGCATTACCACTGCTCAGAATACCGCCCCATAGATTTTTATTCGGTAGATAAAGCATATTAACAGGATGGTTAGGGTCATAGGAAAACATCTGGGTTGAGGCATCCCAGAGATGCTGCGGCTTATAGGTTGTAAAACCGCCGTGAACCACAAATATCACACCGATTTTATTTGGATCAGCAACAACCGGGCTTGCTGCTTCAGCCTGTTGGGCCTCCCAGGCATTCATGGCTGTTTTGGTCATCTGTACCACGTCAAAAGTCTTGGCAAAGCGGACTCCTCCCACGGTCAGATCAATCATGATTATCCGGGAAACCCCTTTATTCAGGAGTCTTTCCGCCGGGCCTAAAACATCATAGCGTTCGGAATCACAGTCAGTCCATGGACCGTCATCTTCTTTTTCACCACAGTAGTTAATGGAATCTTTTGTACAGGAGGATAAAAACATTCCTGTAAAGAACAGGATAAGTAAAACCAATAAAGTGTTTTTGTTAATCTTCATAACATTACCCTGCATTTTTAGATTAATTAATTATTGGCTTATACTATTTTTTTTAAAACAGCTCAGCCCTTAACGATGTCTTCTGATGATGATTTCCAGTGTTTTTCAATAACAGCCGCAATTTTGGGTTTCTCTTTTCTGATCTGGTCAATATGGCTCATGATGGCCTTTTCCATCACATAGCCAGCCGTATTTTCGCTGACGTATCCGGCATATTCTTCATTGTTGGTCAGGCTGAAAATATAATCGAGTTCCTCATCCTGGAGCTGTCCGAGGCCGAACGCCTGCAATGCCTTTTCAATTTCACCGGGCCAGCAGTATTCAAAGCTTTCCCGCCAGAAATTAGTGTAGTCATCATATCCTTTTCCGGTCCCCAGAACTTTAAGCGCAGCTTGGGCTGCCAAATAACCATACATCAGTGCAGACTGACAATAGGTTTCAATAAACGCCGCAGAATCCCCCACCACAACAATATTTCCCTCAACCGGGTTCATAATACAGGTATAAAAATTAAGCATGCATGCCGCCTTGTGAACAATCTTGGCATTATGAAACCATTCCTTAAACGGTCCTTCGGTTAAAAACCAGTCCAGTCCCATTTTAGCCGGCATACCGCAGGGAGTTCCGCAAAAAACATCCAGGATAGGTTTGTCCCCTTCCTTTGCGTCAGCCAGATACTTGGGTACCATATAGATCTGGCCTTTGCCCCAGGGTGTATGTCCCTTGCCCACACAGGTTATCCAAGAATCCCAGTTTGGATAATCCACCTCATCCAGAAAATAGGAGGCCACCCTGTACGACCCAAAATATTTTCGGGTTTTGAACAGCTCAAGACCGGTGACAATCTGTGAGTTACAACCGTCCGCCGCGAAACAAACCCTGCACCAAACTTCTTTCTGCGTTCGCGTATGACTATCACGAATCGTGACCTTTACCTTCCCGTCAATATTTTCCGCTCGGATACCCGCTGTTTCGGTCAGGATATCAACGCCATTGGCCAGAGACTCTTCCAGAAGATTTCGCAGGATGATCTCTTTAGTATACGGCAGAGCTACCCCGTTTTCACGGTTGACTATGGTCAGCTTGTTGCCGCCGGTTGACATCCTGGAGCTTTTAACCAGCTTCACATGAGGATGCCCATATTTTACGGTGATACCGGTTTTTTCAAAGTGCAGATCATTGTCAACAAAACGAACGGTTTCCCCATGGGTATTGGGTTCGTTAATCAGCATGGTACAGCAGGAACGGTAAACCTTTGATATTTCTTTTTTGATGTCGATTAGAAGAACATCCTGACTGGCAGCGGAGAGCTCTTTAGCGATCATCAATCCCGCAGGCCCTGCGCCTACCACGATAAAATCATATATTTTATTCATGAACGCTCCCCTTTTTCGTACGTATCGCTAGTGAAATTAAGCAACAATATTTCCGGAAAGCGACAGTCGCAATAAATCGCATCCACACCGCAGGCAGCCCTGCAGGTACCACACTCTATACAGGATACTTGATCAATAAAAGACTTGTCCTCGACGAACCGTATGGCCAGTCTCGGGCAGAGATTAACACAGGCTCCGCAGCCTACGCATATTTCACGATCTACTTTCATAACCTATCCACATCCATTTATAGTTAATATCGCTTACCAATCATGTACGGCAATGACGGCAAATATCATAAAAATCTTTTGACAATCCGGCTTCTTTGGAAAAATAAGCCAGCTGATTTTCAGGTGCAAAAGTTTCTCCGCATTCTTTGCAGGTTTTGAGCTTGAGATTAACTTTCCAGTTCTGAATGATCCTTGCAGGCCCCTGTACTTTGGTACCGTCATGGGCAACAGCTGTTTCACCTTCCTCAATATCAATAAGCTTTATGGCACCGGTCGGACAGATTTCCGCACAGGTACCGCAGCCGATACAGTCTTCTGCTTTTTCATAGAATGGAGATACTGCCAGCTTTTCATAACCGCGGTTAGCAAAACCAATGGCGCTCATACCGACCAGTTCGCTGCAGGCCCGGACACATCTGCCGCAGGCAATACAGAGTTCGTTCCTTGGCGCAAAGCGTTTCACCGGTTTAACCCCAAGGTCACGTGCCAGATCCTGAATTACTTTTGCCTCAGGCGCTTCTGACAACAGCAGTTCAATAATGCAGGCCCGAATACCCCTGATCTTTTCTGTGGCTGTAAGAACGGTCAGGCCCTCTTCAGCCTTATATACGCAAGAACTGACAACATGTGACACACCGCCTCTGTTTATTTCTACCACACACAGCCTGCATCCACCCGTTGGGGTGAGTGAATCATGATGACATAAAGTTGGGATCCAGACACCGATCTTTTGAGCTGCCTGTAAGAGAGTGGCTCCTTCCGGAACCTGTACCTGAACTTCATCAATTTTGAGTGTTACCATCATAACTCCTTGGAATATAAGGAAAAGACTTAAATACTCTAAACCTTTTCCTGTTTATAACATAAATATCCAACCTGTTAGGTCAGTACAGCGCCCACAGGACAAATTTCTGAGCAGGCGCCGCACTTGATGCATTTTTTTAAATTAATTTTATGCGCCTTTTTCTTTTCACCGCTTACAGCTGCACTGGGGCAGGCCTTTAGACAGGCACCGCATCCAATACATGCTTTTTTATCAATTGAATATTTAACAAGTTCACGGCATACACCTGCCGGACATTTCTTATCCTTAATATGCGCCAGGTACTCATCCTTAAAATATTTCAAGGTAGACAGTACCGGGTTAGGTGCTGTCCGGCCAAGTCCGCACAAAGCTGAGTCCTTAATCGTACCCGCCAGTTTTTCAAGCAATGCAAGGTCTTTTATCGTTCCACGGCCTTCACATATGTCCTCAAGAATTTCTCTCATTCTTCTAACGCCCACACGGCAGGGAGTACACTTACCGCAGGATTCGTCTTCCAGAAACCTGAGGAAATAAAGAGCCACATCGACCATACATGTTTTTTCATCCATGACGATCAGACCGCCGGATCCCATAATAGAACCGGTCTCAGCCAGTTTATCATAATCCACAGGCATATCGATCAGACTTTCAGGGATACAGCCGCCGGACGGGCCGCCGGTCTGAACAGCTTTGAATGCCTTATCTCCAGGAATACCGCCGCCGATATCAAAAATAATTTCCCGCAGGCTTATTCCCATAGGCACTTCGACCAGTCCTACATTATTAACTTTTCCAACCAGAGAAAACACCTTGGTTCCCTTACTGGTTTCTGTTCCCACAGCAGAAAACAATTTTGCACCGTTCTTAACCAGAGCTGGAACATTGGCCAGAGTTTCAACATTATTTATTATGGTGGGACATCCATACAAGCCCTGTACAGCTGGGTATGGCGGTCTTTGCTGCGGTTCACCGCATTCACCTTCAACAGACTGAATCAAAGCTGTTTCTTCACCACATACAAAGGCACCGGCACCCCGACTGATACGGATATCAAAACTAAAATCAGACTTTAAGACTGAATCACCGATAATACCGTTTTCACGGGCCTTTTCAATGGCTATCTCCAATCGCTGAATCGCCAGTGGATATTCATCTCTCACATAGATCACGCCCTGGGAAGCACCGACAGCATAGCCGGCAATGAGCATGCCCTCTATTACTGCATGCGGATCGCCTTCAAGGATACTTCTGTCCATATAGGCACCCGGATCACCTTCATCCGCATTACATATAATATATTTTTGTTTACCGCGAGCCTTTCGACAGGTCTTCCATTTAAGTCCGGTTGAGAAACCGCCACCGCCGCGTCCGCGCAAGCCGGCTTTCTTCACTTCATTAATGACCTGCATAGACGTTTTTTCACTCAGTGCAGTAGCCAGACCTTCATAACCGCCAAGGGCGACATATTCATCAATATTTTCCGGATCAATAATACCACAGTTGCGCAGCGCAACCCGATGCTGTTTGCAGTAAAAAGCATGGCTTTTGCTGTCAGGCACATTTTCACAGCAGGGCTCGTCAGCAGATGGATCTAATGATGTTTGTAGCAGCGCTCCTTCCGGAATCGTATCCAGTTTAATCGCAGCCAGTATTGCCTGAACTTCATCATGAGTTACCTTACCATAGGTCAGCCTGACTTTACCGGGTATCCAGACATCAACCAAAGGTTCCTGATGACACATACCGTTACATCCGGCTTTTTGAACTTGAACATCCATTTTGCGCTTTTTAATCCCTTTAATAAAAGCGTCCAAAACGGTCTGTGCACCTGCAGCAAGGCCGCAGGAGGCAAAACCAACCGAAATCTTGATTCGTTCGGGCAACAGTGAAGCCTGCCCGGATTTTTCCAGTTTCTCTAAATGCGTAAAAGGTTTACCCTTCATCATTTATTGTCTTTTCTATATTGTTGAAGTAAATTTCCGGTTTTAACCTGAGTCATGCCGCCGTGAATATCGTCATTGATTTTAACCACCGGAGCCATACTGCAGCATCCGAGACAGCGGACTTTTTTTAAGGTAAACTCACCATCAGCACTGGTTCCTTCACCGGCTTCAATTCCAAGCTCACGGGAAACACTCTGCGTCAGGTTATCCGCATTTTTAACATGACAGGCGGTACCCGTACATACACTGACAGTGTTTTTCCCCTGGGGATCCAGACTGAATGAATGATAAAAAGAAGCAACAGCAAATATTTTACTGAGGGGAATCTCTAATTCTTCAGATGCATGCGACAAGACCTCCTTCGGCAGATAACCGAATTCTGACTGAATGTCCTGCAGCAGCGTGATCAGTGTTCCCTTTTCCTCTTTATGTTTTTGAACTATTTGCTTAACTTTATTTTTTCGTGGCAATTTCATGGATTGTTCCCGTTTTTTGAATGTCCTCATAAAATTCATCAACAGCCGTCTGAAATGCAGGCATCAGACTTGCTGGAAAGGTGAAAAAGCGCTTTTGTAAAGCCAGATATTCCTGAACCGGTTTACGGTTTTTCGACTGTATCGTGAGCCGGATAACACCGTCAATTACTTCGTACAGCGGAAAATATCCGGTTAAGACCGCCCTGCGGCCGATATCAAGTGTTTTATTCGAAGCAAATATCCATCCGGTGGGGCACGGGGTCAAAACCAGGATAAAAGCATTACCAGGACTGTCAAGGCCCCGACGGACCTTTTCGATCAGATCAAACGGATGGCTTGGACAGGCTGTTGCCATATAAGAAAAATCTTCTTTCGCAGCAACAGCGGGAATATTTTTTTGCCGGACAGCATCCCTGACATCCTTTTCATTAACAGAATGTTTTCTTTCATTCTGTATAAAAGGCCGGGGAATTGCCCTGCGGATAAGTGTATCCATAGCAGGTTCATTATCAAAACAGACAATCAAAGCATTTTTATTCTTCAAAAAACGCTGTAAAACAACATAATCACTGTCAAGCACCTTTCGGTCAATCCCGATCACAGGCTTTTTAACCGCCACATGAGACGACTTAGACTGACGGGCTGACTTTGCATTAAAACTGTCTATTACAAAGACAAGTTTTTCAAGAGTGTCTGCTGTATTCACACGGTCATGTGCAAAAGTGTTTGCGCTCAGAGCCGAATTGGAAATTCCGGTATGACCGTTTATACCGCCCAGCGCCGGATCTGCGCTATCAGTTACTTTGGATACAAGCCGTGCGGCCAGAGACTTAACACACCCTTTACATGAGCGCCTTCCGCTTAGAAAGCGTTCCTGACGGGGTAAAATTTTCGGTACAAATACAGAGAACCTATCCATTAATAAGTTGCCTCCCAAACATATTATTTAACCAGCCACGGAGCGCGCTCTACGGCAATTTCCAGTGATATACAACCGGTGACACACTGCTGTATGCAAAGACCGCAGCCTTTACAATACGTTAAATCCGCTGCATAGAATCCGTCTTCATTTTGAAAAATGGCACCGTCAGGACAGGACAGATAGCATATTCCACAGCGCACACATTTTTGCGTATCCCATACAGGCCTCTCAAAACGCCAGTCATCATTTATCTTAAAATCATCAGTAATTGGATTAACGGACCCAAATTTTATACAATCTTGTTTTTTCATCTTTATCTGCTTAATTAGTAGTTTAAGTATTTTTTGTTAAACTGCTTACTTAAGTTATTATTATTTAAAACCCAGGAAAATAAAAATCAATAACAGGGATAGCCTATCCGGCTGGCCTTACTCATCATTAAAGCTGCTCTTTCCGGGGTAAACATCTCAATTTTTTTAGCAATTATCGGACGCTCTTTTCTGATGGTTTCCAAATGTGGTTTTAAGCCCTGGCTGATCCCCCGGTACATCAAAAAGGGATTCATCGTCCAAGGAAGCTTGGTGTCAACGATCTGGTGGAGATAGTTATGCTCCTCCTCATTAAACAGCCTGTTAAATACTGGATATAAAACAAATTCTTTATAATCATGGGTTTCCACCCAGTTTTTCTGCCACCAGTCAATATAATCTTTCACCCCTTCACGGTTCACCTGGCCTGTATGCAGGGCTTTACACACAGCATTTGCCGCCTTATGTCCCGATAGCAGCGCACCGGTATTTTCCGCTTCAGCAAACCAGCAGCTGTCTCCCACAAATATTATATTATCCTTAAAAGGCTCTTTGGCAGGGCTCCAGTTGCTTATAACTGCACAGCGCTCATGGGTAATCTCCACATTCTTAAACCAGTGCTTATAGTTACTTTGCTGAGTCAGATATTCAAGCCGTTCCTTACCTTGAATATAAAGCCAGTATTCGTCCGGACTGTAAACACTTGGAAGCATACTGAACATGATCGTACCCAGCTGACCCGGACCATAACAAAGTCCAAGAGCGATCATTTCGGAGCGGTCAAATTCAACCCCAGTGATATAGTAGCTGTTGGCACGGCCGGTATTAATAAAAATCCGGTCACGATTCAGACCCGAGATCCGGGCAAGTCTTGAATTAGCACCATCGGCAGCTATACAGAAGCTGCCCGTAAAAGAATCTCCTTCCGCTGTTTTAACACGGACACCCTCCGGGGTGTTTCTGGCAGAAATCACATTCCGGCCCAGATAAAAATCTACAGTTGCCTGAATTCCCTCTTCATAAATACCGCCAAGGAGTGCGCCTTTATCAAAGACAACCGCGGGCACACCCGCACCGGAAGCATTTTTTTCATAATCACCGATCTCAATACGGTCTTTTCCATTTGGCGCAATAAAATGGAGGGCGTAAAATTCACGATAATCGCCGGCATAGTTTACTGAGAAATTATTCACCGGAAATACCCAGCGTTTTTGCTCGCGTGAAAAGTACATGTTTTCATTATAGAATGAATCCATATTCAGCAGAAACATCTGCGCACAGGACCGCTGAATCTTTGCAGGATCTGTTTTGCGTTCGATCAATGCTACTTTCAGTCCGTTCTGAGCCGCAGTTTTTGCCGCTTCAAGTCCAGACGTTCCACCGCCAACAACGATTAAATCATATTTTTCAGACATAGATACTCTCCAAAATGTTCTGTATCTTTAAATTGTTTCAAACAAAATATTCAAGCATTTGTGATGTTATAGGATATATCTCATTGCTTATAGTATGATGGATGTATTCTTTAGCACTACTTATTTTATATTCGAAGATTTCCGCTGTGTCAAGAATAAAATTTATTTTTCTATCTATCTTTAGTTATTTTAGAGTTTCGCCATTTTATTTTTTTGCAGACACGGAAAATAACACCGGAAATTCCGAAGGAAACAAAACTTCTATTTTAGTGACGCAATATTTTCATAAAATGAATCTATTACCGGTACCATAAGTGCCGATATCTCTTTAAGAAATGATTTTCCAAAGGAAGTCAGCGAATAATACTTTCTGTTTGCACCCTGAGCAGACGGTTCTTTGATACTTTTAAGAATTCCTTCTGCCTCCAACGTCCGCAGTTTTTTGTAAAGGTTATTGCGGTCAATGTCAAAAGCACCTTCTGTAATAGTATAGATCTCATCCTTTATTTCATAAGCATATTTTGGGCTTCTGCTGATAAGAGACAGTACTGTAAATTGCAGAAATCCCCGTTTAATGTCAAATTGAAGTTGTTCAAGATGCTTACTCAGTATTTGCTGCTCGTTGATGTTTAATTTCACCATTTTTTCAGCCTTGAGTAAAGGTTAGAGATATAGTTTGATAAGATACATTTACACACACTAGTTCTAACAAAATTAAAAGTCAAGCATGAAATTATTTTTTTGAAGCTTAAGATTAGAATAAATATAAATTGAGGACCGTCAAGGTCCGGAATCCATATCGCCACATCACATTATTTAAATGTTTAATAACAAATGCTGTTTTGAACAATAACCGTTAAATAACAAATCATGAAAAGACCTATACATAAATATCTCTTGAATTAGTTTTTTAAATCAGGTATATCTTCTTGCAAAATAGATAAATTTTTTTAATAAAAAAATAAGAATCAATGAAAACCAAAAAAAATAAATTATTAGAAAAAGAAATAATCAAACAGCATCATGATCAGATCGTATTTGACCTGAAACGGGCCTTCCTGCAATCTATAACCCTGATATTGATCAATCAGGGATCAAAATACACATATGAAATAAAGGCCGATATCTTAAAACTCTCAAAAGGCGGTTTTGACATTGACCGTAATAATCTCTATAAAAAGCTGAGATCGCTTGAAAAAGACGGTGTCCTAGACAGTCATCTTGAACCTTCCGCTAAAGGAGCACAGCGTAAATACTATACCATAACACCCCAGGGACAAGAATTGCTGACCAGAAGCATCGCGACTTTATCTCCCCTGATCTCTTCATTAAAGGAACATCTTGTGAACAGGTAAAGACTCAATAGTTAACCTTAAGGTCACCCTGCAATCTATAATAATTTCGGAATCTCCTGATTATAACCAGCAAAATCAGGATCGATAATTATTTTGGTACCGCAATGATCAGCGTTATAAAGCGGATTAGAGGGGCCCGCTTAAAAAAGTAATTCCCTGTCAAAATTAAACAACTCTTTCTTTACTGCTTCATCAATAACAAATTCAGTAGCCCCTTTAACAGAAATACTGGCATGGTCGTCTGGACGGTACTAAAAATACCCGCCTTAAATTGTTGAAAACTTCACAAACTTTCTTCGATTTACCCCTTTTTTCTATCGTGTCCAGGAAACGCGAAATATCCCTTCCGCTGGATTTGTGTATCTAATCCGATTGGGCTCAATGACGATGATTTTGTGATTAAATTTAGGGTTGAGGTTTTTTGACTGAATTTTTCTACCTCCGATAACAATGTTCATTGCTTTAAATGCTTTTTCAAACAATTCGGAGTCCTCTTTTCTGCTGTAAATTACCGCTTTCCCCCATGCCTGCAGTCCCTTGTAACCCCAGAAATCATCAGCGAGATTATAGGGTTCTGCAATCGAAAAAGCGATCTTTTTGTTTTTTTTAAGGTTGCTAAACTTACTGCCCCCCTCGGAAAGAACATAAAAGGTTAATCCGCGCGACATGTATCCAACAGGGGTGGAACGCGGGGCATCATTTTTTGACGTGCACAGGTGCAGGACCTCATTTCTTTTAATAAACTTTATAAGATCTTTTTCAAAGGAGCTTGCCGATCGGTAATTTTTTAATTTCAACCCCGATTTCTTAAAAACCTCTGTTACATTTGTTGGTATAGAATCCTGTTTAATTTTTGACATATCACTTCACCTTTCTTGAGATTTATGTTAACCGGTTATCTGCTTCGATTAAGTAATTTTGAAAAAAAATAGTAATTATCCACGGCTAAAAGCCGTTGTTTTATCTTGTAATAAAATTCATCAATTAAAAAACTCACAAGCCGTACGGCTCTCATGCTGTAATATAAAATTTACCTGTATCCGTAGCCGAATGCCCCCCAGATTAGTCAGGGGCATTCGGTACAGACGCAAAGAGCCTTCACCTGCAGCAAACATATCCGCCCTTTTTTCAAGATCCTTAATAGAACGCCTAAGTTCATGATATATGATCTTTAGACATTAAAGAATATCTTCTCACTGGAAAGAATTTCTGCCCTGGACTCTACAATCGCAGCCCGGTAATTATGGCCGCGGTGATCACCGTCACAGATCTTAAAAGAAGCCGCCCGATTTTTTTCAATACAGCGGTTCATGCGGCCGCCGCGTTTTGTTCCGGTATAAAGATATAAAGATATTAATCATCTGTTGCAAATGATGTTTCAACTGCATAGGGCTTCCCCTTATCTACGACAATCAAGGTACCCAAGATCTGATCATTCATAAGCTTCTTGATTTCCGGTTCAGTAATTGACTGTCTCATATCTTCCAATTCTCCAAAATATTCATAAAATAATTTAACCCGTCACACTTTTAAAACTGACTTCTTAACAAATTAATATTGCAAATCCTTCCATGGTACTATCTTTTCACATGTATTCTCTTACACTTGTTAAGAATATGTAACATGTTTTTTTTACCGTGTCAACACATGTGCGCTGTTAAACAGCTCGCATAAGTGTGACCATCCCGCCCTGGCCGAAGATGCCTTTTAGCCGGACTGATACATGATGCGGGCAAACTTATTTTTGATCAGTACATTCTGCAAAGAATTGATGTTTTTCAGCAAAAACTGGGAAATAAAAATATATATTTTAAGTACCGAAAAAGAGATTCTTGGATTTGATCATGCTGAAATAGCCTCTGGCGTCTGTGAAAAATGGCAGATTCCTTTGCATTAAGGTGCGGTCTTGGCGAGGGTATTGACGGAATGAAATATGAAATGGATATAAAAGCAATGGAATTCTTAAAACTCAAAGACAGCGATGTTCAGATGATAATCGGTGAAGTTCTTGAGTATATAGAACAAACCACACAATCTATTAATAAATGCCTCACACTATGAATTTTCAAATCGTCCTTTTATAACCATCAATTGACTTATCCTCAATAATTCCATAAAATCCTGTAAGTAGCGTGAGAATGTCTTAGGCATGTAATCTCCGAACTAAAGTACATATTTTCCACGGCACGAACCAAAATCTTTATTTAGTTAAGGAATTCAAGGTTGACAAATATTAAGATAAACAGCCAGTTTAAAAGTGCACTTAAACTGATTAAAAATTCAAATGAATCCGTATTTATTACAGGAAAAGCAGGCACAGGCAAATCAACTTTTCTTCAATATGCACGCCGGAACATAAAAAAAAACATGGTTGTTCTTGCACCTACCGGTGTTGCAGCGCTTAATGTTAAAGGTGAGACAATCCATTCTTTTTTTCATTTTAAACCCGGAATCACACCCAAGGATGCGGAAAAAAAAGCTAAGAAAAATATTGATAATGCTCTATACAAAAAGATTGATACCATCCTGATCGATGAGATCTCAATGGTCAGAGCGGACCTGCTGGACTGCATTGATACATTTTTAAGAACCTTTCTGAACAGCGATCAACCTTTTGGCAATATCCAGATGGTGTTTATCGGCGACCTGTATCAGCTGCCGCCTGTGGTGACAAACCATGAAAGGGAAATGTTCAGTAAATATTACGAATCACCTTTCTTTTTCTCGGCAAATGTAATTATAAAAGATAAATTTAAATATCACTATGTCGAACTTGAAGAAATATACCGTCAGAAGGATGATCATTTCATTGAGATCTTAAATGCTGTCCGAAACAATTCTGCAACTGCAAAACATTTTGAATATATAAACAGAAATGTCATTGATGACCAATTCGAAGAGGACCAGGGCTTTATTTTCTTAACGACTCTGAACCGGAGCGCCGACGAAATAAACGCTTATAAGCTTTCAGCCTTAAGCACAAAACTGTTTATTTCAAAAGCAGAAATAGACGGTGAATTTGAGCTTAACGCTGCACCCACTTCAGTTAAGCTGGCTTTAAAACCGGGGGCCCAGGTTATGTTTTTAAATAATCATTCTGACGGACTCTGGGTTAACGGTACCGTAGGCATCATTGAAGAAATAGATAATTCAGAAATATTTGTCAGAACTGATAATAATCTGGTTGTATCAGTAAATAAGCACAAATGGTCTCTTTACAAATACATATACGATTCAGAAAACAAGAACCTTATCCAGGAAAAAACAGGGGATTTTCTTCAGTATCCGTTAAAACTTGCATGGGCAATAACTATACATAAAAGCCAGGGGAAAACATTTAAAAAAGCAATCATTGATCTTAAAAACGGTACTTTTGCACATGGACAGTCCTATGTAGCACTCAGTCGATGTGTTTCTCTAAATGGGATCGGACTTGTTCATCCGCTAAAGAAGAACCACATTAAAACCGACCATAGAATAATAAATTATTTAACAAAACTTCAATATGACGCGGCAGAAGACAGATGCCCGACAGCTGATAAAATCAAGATCCTAAAAGATGCAATTAATAAAAAGAGCTTAATTAATATTGTTTATTTAAAGCCAAACGACCATAAATCCACCCGCACGATCAAACCATTTTTCCTTGGCGAAAAAAAATACAGGGACAATAAATACATTGGACTGGATGCTTACTGCATGAAAGATAATACAGACAGGATCTTTAGAATTGACAGAATACTTGAGATAAATGAAAAGTAATAAACCCGGAAGATCAAAAAAAGTCATACCGAAAGTCCCGGATATCAGTCGGTAAAAACGATGGTGAATAATTCTGTTATAAAATATATAAGAACTGATAAATGATTTTGTTTACGCCTGATCCAATCAGTCAGTGGGTCGGGAAGGTCAAGCAGTTTTTAATGATCTGTGAGCCGGATTTTGAATTCATACAGGTATTCTGGGAGAATTTTGGACGGTATTGTCTACTGGATTTAAAGCTGAAAATCAGTTCTTAAGGTCTGATCCTCAGCCCTATCAATTATCAAATTACGGCCTATACTGAAAACGCATTGCTTTACGTTTTCTTCTTACTGCTTCAAGTTTTTTTCTTTTCTTTTTAACGCTTGGTTTTTCATAGAAACGCCTGCTTCTAAGCTCTCTTAAGAGTCCATCTATCTGAACTCTTTTTTTAAAAAGCCTTAAAGCTCTTTCTATGTCGCCGCCTCTAATTTCTACAGAAATTGACATTTTTAACCTCTATTAATATATTTTAAAATATAATTATTAACTTATTTTAACTAAATGATTCAAATTTATATACTTATTTATATCTTTACTGAATTTGTCAGCTTACCTCTTTTGAATTTTAAATAATAAATTAAAAATGTTTCTATGTCAATAAAAATAAATCATCCTGTATTCAGAATGTTTCCTAAGTATTTGATTAATAATGAAAATCAGCATCCCGGATCGAAAGTCTTCAATTATAGATTACAAATATCCAAATCATATTTAATCTGATTGACATCTATGCTCATATTTTTATAGTATTACAAAAATAGTAAATACGATAAGGAAACAGCAGCATGATGAGAACAGCAAACCCTGCTCTGAATAAAAAAACCTTTGAAAGCATCGGTTATACTTCAAAAAACGAAAATTTGATGACATTGCAGGGAACCGTTAACAAAACAGGTTTTCTATTAACATTTCTCATCCTTGCAGCTGCCTATACCTGGAACCTCTACTTTGAAACAGGTAACCCGGCCGCTATTATGCCATGGCTGATCGGCGGTGGAATAGGAGGATTCATTGTTGCCCTGATCACAACATTTAAAAAAACCTTATCCCCAATAACAGCTCCGATCTATGCAGTTCTTGAAGGGCTTTTTCTAGGCAGCTTATCAGCGTTTTTTGAAAGCCGGTTTCCCGGGATAGTTGTTCAGGCTGTGGGTCTTACCTTTGGTACCCTTTTTGCCCTTCTCATGGCTTACCGGTCAGGACTTATAAAAGCCACTGAAAATTTCAAGCTCGGTGTAACTGCCGCAACCGGTGGAATATTCTTATTGTATCTTATCTCTTTTATCCTCGGACTTTTCGGAACAGGTATCCCCTATATTCACCAAAGTGGCATAATCGGTATTGGTTTCAGCCTTGTTGTTGTTGTTATTGCCGCCTTAAATCTTGTCCTTGATTTTGATTTTATTGAAAATGCCACAGAAAACGGCGCCCCTAAATATATGGAGTGGTACGGCGCTTTTGGATTACTGGTAACGCTTATCTGGTTATATATTGAGATTTTAAGACTTCTTTCAAAACTTTACAGCAGGAACTAACATCAAACAAATACTTTTTCTATAGAAATCACTATGGCAAAACCTGTTAAACCACCGGTTGACCGCCTGATTAAATCAGGAATATTCTCTAAGCCCAGAGCGCCTCAGGATGCACCTCACCTCTACGGTAAACTCCTTTTTTTCCCCGTCTGGTGCAAAAAGTGCGGACTTTGCACTGTTGCCTGTCAGACAGGGGCATTAAAACAGAAAAAAGACGGTACCCCCTACCTGGCTGACCCAGACAAATGCAAACTCTGCTCGCTTTGCTGGAGGACCTGCCCTGACTTTGCAATTGTAAAAAACCCTGTCCAGGAGGAGGAAAAAAGTGACTCTAAATAGAACCACACCTGACGGCCTTCCCATAAGCTTTATTCAGGGTAATGAAGCCTGCGTTTTCGGAGCACTGCATGCAGGATGCAATTTCTTTGCAGGTTATCCGATAACCCCTTCAACAGAAATTGCTGAAGGAATGGCTCGTGATCTTCCGGTCATCGGCGGAACTTTTATTCAGATGGAAGATGAGATCGCATCCATCGGCGCAATCATCGGAGCCAGCGCTGCCGGAGCTGTCTCTATGACCGCAACATCCGGCCCCGGTTTTTCTCTGATGCAGGAAAACATCGGATACGCATATATGACCCAGATTCCCCTTGTCCTGATAAATGTGCAGCGCGGGGGACCCTCCACCGGTTCACCCACAAACCTGGCTCAGGCTGACACGATGCAGGCAAGATGGGGAACACATGGTGATTATACAGCCATTGCAATCGCACCCTCAAGTGTACAGGAGTCATACAATATAACCATACGGGCTTTTCAGCTTGCAGAGAGATTCAGCACTCCCGTTATTGTCCTGCTGGATGAACTGGTGGGCCACATGCGTGAAAAAGTTATCCTTAAAGAAACTAAAAATGTAAATCCGGTAAAAAGAAGTTTCCCGGAAGTGCCGCCAGAGTGGTACTTCCCCTATAAAAAAACGCTGGACATGGTTTCACACCCTGCGCCTATGAGTGAAGGATACCGCTACAATATAACCGGGCTCACACATGACGAATCAGGATTTCCAACCGCTGTTCCTTCTGAAATAGTCAGCGCTCTTGAAACTTTAAAAAACAAGATAATGCTCCATACCCAGGAAATATGGGAATGGGATGAATACTATACCGAGGACGCAAAGTTCCTCATTATTGCCTATGGAAGCGCAGCAAGGGCTGCACGCGGTGCTGTGGAAACCCTTAGAAATAAAAAAATAAAGGCGGGTCTTTTTGTCTTGAAAACGGTATGGCCCTTCCCTGACCTCCCCCTTAAACAAATAGTAGAAAAAACCAAACTGAAAATTGCATTTGTTGCTGAAAACAACATGGGACAGTTAATTCACCCGGTAAGAGAAGCGCTTCCCCAGAACATAAAGATCATGGGTATAAACCGCTATGACGGACACTCTCTTGATCCCTATAAAATTGTTCAGATAGTCAAGGAGGAGATCTATGCATGAGCTGTCTGATATATATAAATATCTGCGATGGAAAAAAAGATTTCCAACGGTCTGGTGTGCGGGATGCGGCATAGGAACAGTTATGGGCTCTATCCTGCGCGGGATGATAGACCTTAAAATCCCTAAAGACGATGTGGCCTTTGTCTCCGGGATAGGATGTACCGGAAGAATGCCCGTATATCTTGATTTTAACACAATGCATACAACCCATGGCAGAGCGCTGGCATTTGCAACCGGTATTAAAATGCACCGTCCAAAAATGAAAGTTGTCGTAGTCTCGGGTGATGGAGATGCTCTCGCTATCGGCGG
The DNA here is from genome assembly GCA_964387595.1 of uncultured Thermodesulfobacteriota bacterium. Taxonomy (GTDB): domain Bacteria; phylum Desulfobacterota; class WTBG01; order CAIYCZ01; family CAIRTM01; genus JAHEEI01. Next base: position 28,379 of record CAYLYF010000005.1, read on the forward strand.
CAATCATTTTATACATGCCGCAAGAAGAAATATTGATATTACGCTGATACTGGTAAATAACAGCATTTATGGAATGACAGGGGGACAGGTCGCTCCCACAACTCCGATTGGATCAAATGCCCATACGACGCCATACGGAAATTATGAACCGCCATTTAATCCCGTAGAACTTGCCATGTCCGCGGGCGCAACATTTGTTGCCCGCAGCACCACTTATGCTGTTGTTCAAACAACCAACTTCATCAAAAAAGCCTTAAATTACAATGGTTTTTCACTCGTTGAGATCATCAGCCAGTGCCCGACCCAATACGGCAGACTGAACAAACTTGGAAATGCCAAAAGCATGCTCCTGCAGCAAAAAGAAAACAGCATAAGTCTGTTAAAATCAAAAGAAATGTCCGAAGAGGACTTGAAAGACAAGATCATAACCGGAATATTTTGTGAAAGCATACGGCCCGAATATACAACAGCCTACAAAAACTATGTGAAAAACATCCAATCTCAGTTGGAGGACTAATTTGTCACCTTCAAAAAAAATGATTTCAAAAGACAGTCCTGGAAAAACAATGAATAGAATCAATATCAGGATCTCGGGTTCAGGCGGTCAAGGGATAATATCAACCGGCATGCTGCTGGGAGAAGCCATAGCCATCGGAGACGGCAAAAACGTGACCCAAAGCCAGTCCTACGGCCCTGAAGCAAGAGGCGGCGCAACACTTGCTGATGTGATCGTAAGCGATGGTGAGATCTTTTTTCCGGAATGTAATGACCTTGACATCCTGCTTGCGTTTACATATGAAGCATACGGAAAATTCGCGTCTAAAACAAAGCAGGATGGAACTGTAATCGCTGATGAAAGTGCTGTTGATGTAATTGTGGGGGATGCAAAAACAGTCCAGATCCCCTTCATACAGTTCTCAAAAGATAAATTCAAAACACCAATGGTCGCAAATATTATAGCCCTGGGTTTTCTTTCAACATACGCAAAAATTGTCAGCCGGCCTTCTCTGCGGGACGTCGTTGAAGAGCAGTACGCATCCACTCCGCATCTTGAGATGAACATGAATGCCCTTGAAGAAGGATTTAAGCTTGGATCAAAATATTTAAAGGATGAAACCTGATTTTCTATTAATTTTCACCTAAACTGAGCGATTTTAAAGTGACCAAAAAAATAAGGGCGATGTCGCCTTAATTTTCAAAGAAACCTGATACTGTCGGCTTGTTTGAGTGTCTGACCAGCAAAAAAAATAAAATTCCGAATCCTGATAATTCATATTTTTTTAACTGCCCCATTTTTGAGCGCATTTCGCTTGTTCCGATCATGTGCCAGTATGTTTTCTGCTGATTGTTTGTAACAGGCATGGTTATAGACAAATTGCCGGTGATGCATTACATCTTCTCCAAAGTCGTAATATTTTTGTGCCGTGCCATACGGATTCTGTCACCTGCAATATCACGGCAAACGAAGGCTGTCCCAAATTCACCCTCAATATTTTGATTATGATAATAACAGCAGTAATATTGACATGAATATTGACGGAACCGAAAAAGCAATTAATTTTGGTAATAGGGTAAATGTTGATAATTCGTTCATGGTTGTTCCAAAGAACGGATATAGAGTAAATGTGATTGGTTTCAGGAAACAGGGTATTTTAAACGAATGCGGCATTCAGATTCACAAAAATGATATCCAAAAACCTTTTTCAGTGGATAAAAGCGGGCATGTTTACAGAGTTGAAATTTATAAAGACCAAAAGTTTTCCGGCACGGTCCTTGTAAATTTTAATGATGGGCCGGAAATGATCTCAAGTTCAAGCCCCTCTCAAATCTTATTTCTACAGGATTACACCGGCCGTTAGATCAGTATCTTTCCAGGATTAATGACCGAATTCAGCAAGCAGATCTCTTTCAAGATATGCATCATCCGCAAATCTTTCCTGTGCGATCTCTTCCGTCAGCCAGTCGATTTTAGCCCCCTGGCTGGTATTTTCCAAGACCTTTTCAGCCAGATACGGTGTAACCGTCTCTACCTTATCTCCCAGAATATTAAATATGATTTTTGCCTGTTCCCGGTCCTCTTCCGTCATATTCTTTAGATCGTTTATTAAAAGATCTGTGATAACCATACCCGGCCCGATCGTACCGACGATAACGGGTTTACCCTCGAGTTCCGCCACAAGAGACTCTGTCAAATAGCGTACCGCCCTCTTGGTCGTACCATACGGAGTCAGCCCGGCAAGAACCATATCATTACTGCCGTGCCCTTCAAAGTTAAATACCTGCCCCGATCCCTGTTCAAGCATACCTTTTATGGCAACCCTGCAGCCGAACATCAAACCAATAATATTTGTATTCACAACCGAACTTATCTCTTTTGGATCCAGTTCCCACAGCATCTTTTTTCTATTTGAAATACCGGCATTATTGATCCATATATCAACTTGACCAAATTTTTCTTTTGCAGCATTCCAAAGTGCTTCCACCTGATCAAAATCCGACATATCACAGGTCTTTCCCATGACACGGTCACTTTCAAAGTCATTGCCAAGATTCACCACTTCCTGATCGAGCTTTTCTTTACCGCGTGCACTTATAACAACCGCACAGTCTTTTTTTAAAAATTCCTTTGCAAGTCCGAGACCGATCCCCTTTGAGCTTCCCGTTATTAATACAACTTTCATTATATTCTCCGTTAAAACAGTAAAAAAATTTAAAAAACTATCCGTTCATCAAAAGGCTATAACCCTCTTTCTGTAAAGAAGTCTCTGTTATAATAGTTTTCATCCTCAAACCTTCTGTTTGCCTCATCCTTTGTCAGCCATATGAAACGTTTTCCATTTTCTTCGTTTTTAAGCACGTTTTCTACCAGGAACGGCGTTACTGTTTCAACCGTATCGGCTAAGGCATTGTAAACTGGCTTTATTGATTCCAGTTTTTCCGGATCCATTTTACGCAGATCATCAAGGAGAAAATCTGTAATAACGATTCCAGGGCTTAATGAGCCAATAACTACAGGCTCATTATCTACCTCCTGAGCCATTGATTCAGTAAAGTATCTCAAAGCTCTTTTTGTAGAACCATAGACACTTAATCCCTCAAACATGGTGTCATCACTCCCAAAACCTTCTAAATTATAGATCTGACCCCAGCCTTGCGCCAGCATTCCTCTAAGTGCAACCTGTGTTCCAAAGATGACGCCTTTAAGGTTAGTATCCACAACTGAACTTATCTGAACCGGATCAAGTTCACAAAGCAAAGCTGTGTCATTTGATATTCCGGCATTATTAATCCAAAAATCAACATTCCCGAATTTTTTTTTTGAAGCATCCCAAAGCTGCTGGATCTGCGCAACATCTGTTACATCACAAGTCTTTCCCATGACACGGTCGATTCCAAACACATTATCCAGATTTGCAACTTCCTTATCAAGCTTTTTTCCCCCGCGCGCACTCATAACAACCGAACAGTCTCTTTTAAGACACTCTCTTGCGAGTCCTAGCCCTATTCCTTTTGAACTTCCTGTTATGACGACAGTTTTCATTAGACCCCCAATTTTTAGCTTTTAAGATTGTTCTAATAAATTATAAGCTAAACAATAAACCTTAGATGCTTTATTTTGTCAAGATTTAATAGGACTTCCACAGGTAAGCGTTTTAAAACTTACTTTTTATAGAGTTATGAACCGTTTCTCAACATTAGCTTTTGAAATATCTGTACTTTTTATTGTACTTTAAAAAACGTACCATAGAAATTTTTTAATTAACTTAAGCTTATGATATTACTTAATATTTTACAGTGCTCCAAAATGGCGCACTATGCTCAACACCCAATGTTTTTAAGCTAAAATTGCAGTTTTAACAAAGTTTTCCACAGGCAATTAACATTGTCTGTGGATTTCAATATATGCTACCTGAGCGCGTATCTAATACAACATATAGATAGAATGTTTTAATAGATCAGAACAAACAGGACTGCTTGTGAAAAAGCTGTGAATTGGTTAGTATAGAGGTTTTAAACCTTTGATGATCTTAAAAATTTTTTAATATTTTCAAGCAGCAGATCATTAAAAAAAGGGCCTGATGGTCCTTCTTTTAAGGGTTTAACTTCCCCTGTATTCTTTACCGGATCAACACGGCTCAAAGGCTCAATTTTGATAATATCATCTATGTAAGATTTCAAAAAATATCCCCATAAAAAAAATATATTTATCAAATTAAATAATACTCAAAGTTCATGCCAGAATATGAATAATATTGATACTCTCCGACTACAAAAGACTTTCTCTGAGGGTTTTAAAAATGGAGGGTTTATACGCCGGGTTATTTATGATATAGGTTTTAAAACAAAACACGAATATGAGTTTTTTTATGCTAAAAGATCTAATACAAAAAAATAGAAGCTATAGAAGATTTATAGAGGATGAGCCCATATTGCGGGATACATTAACTGAACTCATAAACCTGGCTCGGTTCTCCCCTTCTGCCGGAAATCTTCAGCCCTTGAAATACATCCTCTCCTGTAAAAAAGAAAAAAATGAACTTATATTTAAACACATTAAATGGGCTGCATATTTAACAGACTGGGTTGGACCGGAAAAAGGCGAAAGGCCCTCTGCTTATATCATCATTACCGGTGACAGGAACGTTTCTTCCAATTTTTACTGTGATCATGGAATAGCAGCACAAAGCATCCTGCTGGGTGCCATCGAAAAAGGTCTTGGCGGCTGTATTATTGCAAACATAGATAAACAAAATCTCATAAAAGATCTAAACATCCCGCAAAATCTTGAGATACTGCTTGTAATCGCCCTTGGAACTCCGGAAGAAAAAATAAAGATAGAAGGGATCCCTGAAAATAAAAGTATAAAATACTGGAGGACTGCGGACAGGACACACCACGTGCCAAAAAGATCACTTGAAGACATCATCCTGTTAGATTATTAATGGAAACCAAAGATAACAACAAAGCTGAAAACCTTGATTCTATTCTTTCCGCAATAGAACGCCCCCTTTTATTTGCATCAAAAAATGATTTTTCTGCCTTTCATAACATAAAAGGTCTTGATGAGCTGATCCCTTCTTTGGCTCAAAAAGCACTCCCTTTTTTAACATCTAAAAAACCGGAAAAAGTCATAAGAGACCTGGCTAATGACTTCAAGACTTTTGAATCACTTAGTCTGGACGAAAAAAAAGAACTCATAAAATCAGCCTTGTTAAATATTACGAACTTTAATCACCCCAAAAAAAATGAAGCGCCGATAAAAGCCTCACCTGTTTCATATACAAGCTTTACCGAATGTATGCATATGCTGTCGACACCCATTGATAAAATAAAAGGAGTGGGCCCGAAGATCTCAGAAACACTTTCACGCATAAACATAAAAAACATAGAGGACCTTCTTTACCTTATACCGCGCAACTATATTGACAGGCGAAGGATAAAAAAGATATCCCAGGCAGGTCCCGGAGAACATGCAACTGTTATCGGTAAAGTCATGAGTATTTCAAGCAGAGCTTTTGCCGGAAGAAGCAAGCTGTTTGAGATCCTGATCAGCGACGGTTCACAAAACCTTTCCGCGAAATGGTTCAGGATATCCGCAAAATACCAGAACCTCCTTAAAAGCAGATTCAAAGAAGGAACAGAAGTCATTCTTTCAGGTACGATCTCAAATTTCAGATATCAAAAGGAGGTGCATCACCCTGAAATAGACATTATATCAGGAGAGGACACCTTTGAAACAAAACTTAAAATACTGTCGGTATATCCATTAACTGAAGGCATCCATCAAAAGAGCATGCAGAGGATCATGGAATACACGGTTATTAATTACTGCAGATATATTCCGGATGTCATGCCAAAGGATATACGGGATAAATATGAACTGATGGCGCTGCAGACAGCCTTTCAGCACGTTCACTTCCCGGACACCGAAGATAACATAGACAAACTGCTTAACCTTCAATCTGATTATCACAGAAGAATTGTATTTGATGAATTTTTTATGCTCCAGGCCGTGCTTGCGTTAAGGAAAAAAGGCATCGCCATTGAACCGGGAATAGCCTTTAAGGTCCAGCAAAATAAAATTAATGAATTCTTGAGTACCCTGCCCTTCAGCTTAACCCGGGCACAGCAGAGATCCGTTGATGACATCCTAACCGACATGAAAAGACCTTTTCCCATGAACCGGCTGATACAGGGGGATGTGGGTAGCGGAAAAACCGTGGTCAGCCTGGTTGCCTGTTTATGCGCAAAACTAAACGGCTACCAGTCCGCGATTATGGCCCCAACCGAAATACTGGCTGAACAGCATTTAACCACAATTAAGTGCTTAACGGATAATCTGAATATTAAGGTCATCCTTCTGACCAGCAGTCAGCCAAAAGCAGAAAAAGATGCGGCCCTTCAAAAGATTAAAAACGGGGGATCAGATATCATCATCGGCACACATGCCCTGATCCAGGAAGGCGTTGAATTTAAAAATCTTGGATTTGCAGTCATCGATGAACAGCATAAATTCGGCGTGATGCAGCGGGCTGAGATCAAGCGCAAAGGAGAAAGCCCGGACGTCCTGGTGATGACAGCCACCCCGATCCCAAGAACGCTTGGACTAACGGTTTACGGCGACCTGGATATCTCCATCATCAACGAACTGCCTCCGGGAAGAAAACCGATCAAGACAAAGGTCGTTCATGAAAACAGGCGGGAAGACGTATATCAGGTCATCCGGCAGGAACTTGATAAAAACAGGCAGGCCTTTATTATTTATCCGCTTGTTGAAGAATCAGAGAAAATGGATCTACTGGATGCCACAAACATGGCCTCCCATCTCCAAAAAGACATCTTCCCGGAATATAACGTGGGACTGGTTCACGGCAGAATGAAGGCTGTTGAAAAAGAGGCCATCATGAATAAGTTTAAGGATGGAACAATTCATCTTCTGGTTTCAACCACGGTTGTTGAGGTGGGCATAGATATCCCCAATGCGTCTCTGATGATCATTGAGCATGCCGAAAGGTTCGGGCTGTCACAGCTTCATCAGTTGCGCGGACGGGTGGGAAGAGGTGCGGCAGAGTCTATGTGCATCCTGCTTGCTCAGTTTAAAAAATCAGATGAAGCCAAACAAAGATTGGCTGTCATGGAAAAGACAAATGACGGCTTTAAGATCGCGGAAGAAGATTTTAATATCAGAGGCCCGGGAGAGTTCCTGGGCACCCGCCAGTCCGGCCTGCCGGATTTCCGGGTTGCACATATTGGAAGAGATATTAATATTTTAATTGAAGCCAGAAAAGCAGCCTTTGATCTTATTGACAAAGATCCTGAGCTGAAAGAAGCCGAACATCAGCAGCTTAAAAAACTGCTGTTTGAAAGATGGAAAGGAAGACTTGAACTGGCAGGTATCGGATAAGCTGGAATTTCATCTCCAGCATTAATTTAAAAACAAACCATTCATATATTAAAAATTAACTGTCCAAAAGCATACTGCGTATTAAAAAAAGAGGCTCCAGATGGAGCCTCTTTTAAATTATCAAGGATTTAGAACAGCGATTATTTTCTAATTATCAATAAATGATGCAGCAACAACCTTGCCGCGCCAGTCCCACTGGGAACTGCCTCCGGTGCGCCAGACAGCAAGACCATTAAAGCCGCGTGGACGGCTATCCCATAAACCTGCAGCTTCATTAACTGATCCAGTACCCGGATTATCTTTAGGATCATTGGTCAGCTGCACCAGTTCCAACGTTCCTGCAGTAAGGTCGCAGCAAAAAACCTCTTTGTTATTATCAGGATTTTCAACACCGTACTCAAGAGCTGCAAAAACAACTATTCCATCAGAAATACTGGGATAGCATACACTTGATTGCCTGGACGAAGTGCCGTTAAAAGCATAGGAAAAATCATCAGAAGGAACATCAAAGGTAGTACCTTCTGTTATATCATGGACAACTACCACATTGGCCGATATTTCTGCTGTATCATTATCATTATCATTGTCATGATCCCAGTTTGTACGGTTTTCCAACCAGGTAAGAAAACGTCCGTCTGTACGCACAGGACTTCCAATAGTATACGTGTAGTCTGTCGGAACAGTATCGTAAATATCTATCTCTTCAGGTGTAAGAGCATTGAGATCATAATAATAAGGATGGTTATCATTTTCCCAGACAATAAGACCATTTGAAATATTGGGACATTTATCAGGACTGGCACCTACTAATACGCCGTCTTCACTGTCATTCAGATCATAATAATACAGGTCTGAACCGTCACGCCAGACACCAATACCGGAATCAACCGCAACTTTGACACTACTGGCAGGACCAATAGATTGTTTTTTACGGGATGAAATATCATAAGCCCAGGCATAATAATCCCCGCCATTATCAGACCAAGTGACAAATTCACCGTCAGTCTGAGGATTTGACTCATTATTCGTATTATTTGTGATCCGTTTAAGCAGGGGCCTGCCGTCCAGATCAATGCAGTATACTTCAATCAGGTCATCTGCTTCGTAATCATCCAGTAAAAGCATATTGTCAAGATAGCGGCTGCGTTCCAGTGCGGTAAAGGTAAGAACACCGTTTGTCACAGAAAATTTGTGAACAAACATTTCTGGTGGAGTAACAGTAACAGGTTTGGCTTTAAATACCGCCCGTTTAACAAACAAGCGAAAAGAATGGTCACGTTGAATAAATACAGCCTTGCCTCCTGCCACCGCATAAACCGGGACCTGCTGAAAATCACAGTCTCCTGTAAGTTCTTTAAGCCTTTTAGTTGCAAAATCATACATTACCAGAACCTTGGATGGATTATGTACACTTTCATATGCAAAAGCGTCATAAACCTTGGTTCCGTCAACTTTCAACTCAATTTCTTCATATGCTGTCTCACGGTTATTAGAAACCTGAACCCCGTTAACTGCAGTGAGGTTAGTAAGGTTATATACAAAAATCTGATCAGTCCCATTGTCATCATCACCAATATAAGCAAAAAAACCATTCCCTGTTTCTATACTATCAATTTCTCCATCATAGGCAATAGCTGTAGGATCAGTTTGAGCATCGCCAACATCTGATTTAGCAAGATACTGGTTAGAACCATTCTCATACCAAATAAAGTAATCGGGACCAGCCACCGGATCATCCTGATAATTCCCTGATTCAAAAATTTCAATTGAATCAGAGCTCACACCCGGTTCAAAAAAATAGGCATTTCCATCCTCAACCCAGGTAAAAATACCGTTGGCAGAACTAAAATCAGATGGACCTGTTGAAGGGTCATCATCACCGGTAAGAACCTGTGCAGCAACAGTACCGGCAGACATGTCATAAACTTCAACTGCGCCTTCATTTACAGCCCCAAGATATACTCTAGAGAGTGACTCATGATATGGATCAGCACCCACGGAAAGAGTAATATTTTCAAATACCGGTGTAAAACGTGAAAGATCAGCACGATAAACTGTAGTTTCTGAAAGATCTATAAAATCTGTTGTAGTTTCTGAAAAATCAACACTGTTTTTAATAGATGCCAAATCAAAAACAATTGCAAAATCACCGGAAACGTATACCTTATAATTTTGCAGAGAAGAACTGCTGTCTCCAAAGGGCAGTTCAATACCTGCAGCCTTACCATTCGGACTCATATAGTAGAATTTAGGCTTTTCACAGGAAGCAACATCTCTTCCTACAAAAGCGATGGTTTCACCGTCAAATGCAATCGGAGACGAAGAACAATAATTAAAAGCCCACGGCGTTACAGAACCGCTAAGACCGGTATCCAAAGGTCTAACCGTTATACCGTTATAGTAACTCAGGTTAATTGAACGTCCCTTCCAAACAATCCAGTTACCGTCTGTTTCAACCTCGCGTGTATCTGCCGTTGCAGCCTGTAAAGTCTTTGCTCCGTTAGACGAAACCGCCTTCAGGGTTGCCATAATGCCGGTCGAATAATCGGTTAGTTGAGCAAAAAAACATCCATAAAGCAATAAAGCCCCCACCAAAACAGGAAGTAGAAATACATATAACTTTTTAATTTTCATTACACACTTTCCTTTAATTATTATTAAGTTTGAAAAATATCATATTCATCCTACTTGTCAATATTAAATATAATTTAATATGCTTTAAATCATAAATTTATAATCAATCTATCTTATTCATAGATAGTCTGGATATATATCGGTCCTATTAGGAAAAATCTGGGAAATTTGGCAGGTGCATAAATGAAAATTGCTCTAAAATAACCCCAGGGGAAATCAGCATATGAGAAATAGAACAAAGAATAATCCGGTGACAGCATACCGGTTTTCACCTTTTGAATAAAGTACGAATTTCTCAATGATAATCAGGGGCTGTAAAAAGGAGTTATTCTTAGGATTATTTTGACTGGCGGGGATTAATAATAAGTTTACTATTATTTGATTAGACAAAAACAGCTTTTAAATTGATACATGACTAGCTATTGACCTTATGAACTAATAATCAATATTTTCCGACTTACCGGTATCCATCATACTGGTAAAACGTTTTTTTCCTCTTTTGGCTGCCTGTTGAGAAAGCGCTTTGATCTCTTTTTGGGTATTTGAATCTACTTTTCCGCCCATGGACTGTATCATCCGGTTCTCAACATTGGAAGCCAGGCCGGATTCTTCAGGTCCTGACATGTATCTAACTCTGGAAACCAGCTTTTTAACATCTGTGCTTCCGCATTTCTCACACTTGGGGTCATACTTTTCTGATACGCTCATTACAATACAGTCAAACGCTGCATCACACTTATTGCACTGGTACTCATATATCGGCATCGAATACTCCATCTAATAAAATTGTACTTTTGCATTAAAGACTTTAAAAAAGCCTTCACATCCCTTATTAAGCAGAACAGGTCATTTCATTCAAAGAAGAAGAACTAAACATGAATGTATTTTTCCATTATCCGTTTCTGATCAGGCGGCAGCTTCTCATGTTTGGCTTTTTCAAATATTACATCAGCCATCTTAAGCGATGAAATATAATCATCGACAACTTTCTGCCTGCGTTCATCAACGCTCAAATCCTTATAATCCGGTACCTGATAAGAAGCATAAAATGCGATCTGAAGTGTTGCGGCAATATTGGGTATGTCTTTGTGCGGCATAATTCTTCTCCTTTAATCAAGTTAACGATTTATAAATTTGTTAGTCCTGCTTTAATAGTAGCGCAGTAATATACCTGTTGTCAATCGCTTCATTTGCATTAAAACTTTTAAGTTCATCAGAAAGCAGATTAAAAGACTCCTCAAGAAAACGTTTAAAAGAACTCAAATCCGGGTCATTAAGCTCAAAACTATCTATTACCCAGTTAAACGCCTCTTCTTTAACAGCCTTTTTAATAAATATATCCTTATTGTCTGAGGGCTCAAAAGCTGTTTTAAGAAATTTTATAATATCCTTATTTGTCAAAGGATCAGGCCGTGAAATGCCCTTACAGATATTATTTACCAGCATTGTATTAAAAAGAGACATGCAGGATACAGGATTATTCTCATATGCAATACCAGACCCCGTACCTTCATTTATATATAATTCAGGATCAAGTTCGAAAAATTCAAACAACAGTCTGTTGGAAAATACAAAATCAAGAACTGATTCTTCTGTTCTTCTAACTTCATAAATACTTTTAAAATCCCTGAATGTTATTAAACCCTTTTCACCAAGACCTTCAAAATATTGGGGCCTTGCTTCAAGCAGCCCGGATATTACCTCTGCGGTCTTTGAATCTGCAAAGGAAATAAACTGTTCTCCATCCTTCTTTATTTGATCCTTGAGTCGGTTTTTCAGTTTTAAACCGGATGAATAGCCAATCCGGAAAAGCTCTCCAGGATGAAGAGAGGTTAACAAATCAGATGCTTTTGAGATATCTTCACCTGATAATATCTCAAGACCGATATTAATATAAGCCTCAACCTTTTCAATTGCCTTTTTCTGGTCATCAATATCCCTGACCTCAAGACAATCCGCTATGATAACCTTGTTTGCAAGGTTTATAATATTTTTCTGGACATCATGGAGCACAGCCGCATCTGAAATATGCTTAACTGCAAAGGAAAAAAAGGTCGGGGAAGCATCAATTGCAAGCAGATACCTGAACCCTGAACTATTCTCAGGCCCTGCAGCTGTTTTCTTACTGAATTTTTCCCTTAATTTTTCGATATCCCTGTCAGAAACAAACTGATAGACTTCCAGCGCTTCATCTATTTCAGGAAAACCTTTTTCAGACATCCTGACCTGCCGCCAGCGGAACGCATCCTCATCAGACTCGGCAGTAAATTCATATAAAATCGCATTGATCAATGAATAGAAAAAGCTGCTGTCATACCTGTATAAAACGCCCAGAAGCGGCATCAAAACCAGCTTGGTATCCTCATCTACAAACTGAAAATAATATACATTATCAAAGGTATCATTGGGCATATCTTCATATTCCTCAAGAATATCCGATTCTTCCTCAAGTTTGAATATACCCATAAAGCGTTTTAAGGTTGAGATTAAAAATCTTTCATCCGCATTTTCAAACCATTCAACAACTTTTGTCTCATTACATTTACCCAGAAGAATATACCATTCCGCAATATTATTAAAATCGATTTGATCCCTGTTCCAGCAATCCACATCAATTAAGTATTGAAACTGATCATGCGTTGTCCGGGATATGATTGCAAGAGAATCCGACCTGCCCCTCTCCTTAATCGTCCAGTAGAGCTCTTCTTCCGGAAGATCCTGAACAAGGGCCTTTGGATCATCCGACATTAAAATAAGGTCCATTCGGTCTTTAAAAGGTGCTCTGATTACGAGTGCAGCTCTTTTCTCATGAGACAGGCTGTTAAACACCTTCTCTGCTGAATCCTGCGGCAGCTTTAAAAGCTTTTCAGATGAAATATTTTTAATATCAGCAATATCTGTGATTTTTTGAGACATTTTGGAAATAACCTTCTTTTCTATACCAGTCTACGGTGCTTTTAACCACGTGCTTTAATGGCGTCTGAGGAATACCGAGTTCTTTAACCGCTTTTGTAAAGTCCACCCTCTTTTTAGCTGAAAGCACCCGGATATTTGCAGGAGTCGCAACCGGTTCCTTCTTGGTTATATAATCAGAAACAGCTGTAATTAAAACAGCCCAGGCCAAAGCCATAAAACGGGGTGATTTCATGAACGGCGCCCTTACGCTGCCTTCATCTGCAATCAATTTAAAAATTTCTTTCATAGTCGCAAAATTTTCGACGCATCCCAGGTTATAGGACTCGCCTTTCCCCCCTTTTTCCATGGCCAGCAGATGACCGGCAACAACATCATTGATCCCGACCACATCTATACCGCCGTCAAAATAAGAAGGCATTCTTCCTTTGATGATATCAATCACCAGCTTACCGGACGGCGTGGGATAGATATCGCCCTCACCCATGACCATGGCAGGTCTGACAATAACAGCATTTAGCCCCTTTTCAACAGACTCAAATACAACTTTTTCAGCTTCATATTTAGAGATCTCATAAGGTGCTTTTAAATAGTGAAGGTTAAACTCTATATCTTCTGCAGATGGCTTTCCGTCCGGCCTGATCCCAAGAGCTGCAATGGAACTGGTATGGACAACCTTTTCAACACCAGATTCAAGAGCTGCCTGCATGACATTTCGGGTACCTTCAACATTCACCTTTATCAGCTGATCATAATCACGCATCCATGTCCTGTATAAGCCTGCTACATGATAAACATGGGTACAGCCGTCTACAGCTTTATCAATAGATTCCCGGTCATTAATATCAGCTTCAAAAATTTCAGCATCAAGACCTTCGATGTTCTTTCTGCTGCTTGCCTTCCTGACCGTTATCCTTACTTTTTCATTCCGGTTTAAAAGTTCCTTTACAATCGCTGATCCCAGAAAGCCGGTTGCGCCGGTAACTAATATTTTTTTCAATATAAGCTCCTAAAACTAAGATTTATAATGTTTTATATTAATTTAATGTTTTTAACTGAGCTATTTATCTTATAATTATATACTGCTCTATTAACAAAGACAAACTATTATTGCCGCAGCAAAACATCCTTAACTATTTGATGATCACAGAGAGCAGCAGCAGCAGGCTGTCCGGTGACAGCCTCCTAGAGCTTTTCAAAGGCTGAAAGCTTTTTAATGCCGATTTTCATGGGAAGCAAAAATACCAGAATGTTTATAAATAATACAAGGCCAAAATGTATTGACACACTCACCCATTGTGATGAGGACACCGGAACATTGGTAAACTCAGACATCATAAAATAATACACCGGTCTTGCTTCCAGAACGACAATTGAACCGATAAAAAGCATTGACAGGATCATAAACAAAAGGCCTCCAAAACCGGTTGGGATCTGGGCAATATTTTCAATTTTAAAACGGGGATAAGACGCTCCGCATCCGATACCCAGACTTGTAATCCCGAAGGTCATTAAAAATATAGTTACTGCCGAAACAGCCATCATCATTGTATCAACCTTTAACAGGTAATTTGTAAAAATGATCAAAATCTCTGACATCACCACAAGAAATATAAAGTTCACCCAAAACTTGCACCATAAAAACCTTTTTAACCCCATAGGGGATGATTTAATTATCCAGAAAGCATCCCCCTCAAGACTGACAGCCGGATAAGCAAACCTCACAGCAACAGCAGAAATAACGAAACCGGCCAGGCCCAGGTTTATAAATGAAATAATGTTCTGTAGATAAACCGTTGGAAGAGGGTTTTTTTCCATCGGGAGAACACTGATATTATACAAATAAATAACAATGATCGCCAAAAGGATAAAAATCTGTGACCACTGAGCAGTGTCTCTAAAAAAGATCTTTATGTCTTTTTCAACAATAGACCTGCCAGGTGGAGACATTGGAAATAAAATGAGATCCAGCACCTTGTTGAAAAATCTGTTAATTGATATCGCTGCCGTTTTTCCTTCCTGAGTTTTATTCCAGGCATCATAAAAAACAGCGTTAAAGACCCAGCCGAGCATCACCGTAAAAGCAAGTGCTGTACTCCATAAAAGGAGCATATTAAAAACGGCCGTACCCGGCACCTTATCAAAAAGCATTGATGACAAAATATCCGTCACCCACTGACTGGGCAGAAAAGGGGATGTGGGTGCTTTAAGAGCGGAAAGATAATCTATTACCGTAAAAAATTTATCCGGGTCAACAAGTCTCTCCGGTTTTAAAAAACGAAACATAAAATATACAATAATAACAAAGAATATTGTTATCAGAAAGAGCACGTCTTTAAGTCTTTTTGCAGGAAAATATTTGACCAGCGCCATGGCAACTCCGATCCCGAGAGTACCGCAGATAACAACAAACGGAAGACCGGAAAATATCAAAAAAACATAATACGAAAAGTTCTGTTCATAGATTATCCCATATGAAATAAACACAGGCAGACTGAACATGAGTACCATCCAGGAACTGTTGAAAATAGTTTCAGTCAGTTTTGAGAAATAAAGGTCAGCATAATTAAAAGGCGTGGAGATGATCAGTTGAAGCTCTTCTGAAATAAAAAAAGAAGAGATGGCAGTTATCACATTACTGAAAATTAAAATAGAAAAGAAAGTTAGAAATACCATTGAAAGGAGTTTGGCCGCAAGAAAATCTCCGAAAACTTCAATACCCTTGAAATAAGTAAGCACCCTGAAAAAAACAATAAAAAGACCGGCCCAGAACGCAAGACCGAAACCCACCATCAAAAACGCCTTGGTATAAGAACCTTCACCTTTAAATTTTATCCTGTTTTTTAATTGCGTGATCTTTGGGTATAAAAGACCCAGACTGTTATTAATCATCAAAACCTCAAAGAATCTATTACTTCTCCGATCTCATCACCGCCGGTAAACTTAAAAAATATTGAGTCCAGTTTTTCGCCTTCGGTCCCGGTTTTTTCCCGCAATTCTTTCATTGTCCCAACCGCAACAATAGTTCCCTTTTGTATGATTCCGATCCTGTCGCACATCTCTTCAGCGATCTCCAGGGTATGGGTCGACATAAATATTGTTGTGCCTTTTTTACAAATCTCTCTGAATATTTTTTTAACCAGGCTTGCTCCTTTCGGGTCGAGTCCGACCATCGGTTCATCAACGATTAATAGCTTCGGTTTATGGATAAGAGATGATGCCATGACCAGGCGCTGCTTCATCCCATGGGAAAAACTTTCAATCAGATTATCAACATAGTCTTCCATATTAAAAAGTTCCATCAGCGGTTCAAGACGTTTGTTGATATCCTCTTTATTAAGGCCATACAGTCTTCCGGCAAACCACAGGAACTCCCTTCCTGTGAGTTTGCTGTACAAAAAAGGCCTGTCAGGGATAAAACCAGTAATCATTTTTGCCTCATTGGGATCATTAGCGATGTTCCATCCATTAATAAAAACATTTCCTGATGTGGGTTTAACAAGTCCCGCCATCATTCTTATCGTTGTTGTTTTTCCGGCACCATTGGGACCCAGAAACCCAAACAGTTCGCCTTTATCAACAGAAAGTGAAATGTTATCAATGGCTGTAACCGATGGATATTTTTTTGTTAAATTCTCAAGTTTAATCATCTTTGCTCCAATACTTCCAGTTCAAGCCTTCCAACAAGGCCCAGAACCCCCAGCTGGTCTTCCATCTCACCCTCAAAAAACTTGACATGGGTGACATCAGCAGGGAATTGCTTTAAAGTCGGATCTATTGTCACCCATTTACCCAGATATATTTCTGACCATGCATGATAATAAAAACCGCCGTTCACATATACGATACCGGCACAAATCCTTGCCGGTATTTTTACAGCCCGGCAAAGTGCCGTAAACAAAACAGCATGTTCATTACAGTCTCCCTGTCTTGTCTTAATGACTTCAAGCGCACTCGGTATGCTTAGGGTTGGTTTTTTTTCAATATTTTCATATACCCATTTAAAAAGTTTATCTGCTGCCTTTTTTGCATCAGTTTCATCTTTTATGATGTCTTCGGCAAGCGATATTATTTCTTCATCTTCACTTTGAATAAAAAGAGTGGGCAAAAGATATTTTTCCATCCCCTTTCCGTTAAAAGGCAATAGGTACGTATCTTTACTTGACAAAAGATCCGCTTTTATCTCAACGACATCACCTTCCTGAATCTGTCTTTCACTTGTGAGATCAAAATCATCGACCTTAATATTTTTAAGCCGCAACTTTAGATAACTCAGCCCTCCCAACCTTATTTTGCTGTTAACTTTTACCGCTGTTTCAGAGACAAGGTCCACCTTATCTCCCTGACCAGCACTTAAAGCCTCCTCTTTTGACTCTTTTAGAAGCATAATCCCCATAGGGCTTTCTTCTTTTAAGGTCTCCCCCTGCTGATCGATCCAGGAATAAAGCGCGATTCCGTTAAACACTTCTTTTATTTTAAAACAATTCTTTTTTTCCCCTTTAATTTTGATCTGTTCTTCTGATACAACCTCAACGGTTATTGATCTGTTTGCAAGCGTGAGCGGATCAAATATCCTCCTTGAAAAAGTACTCCCGACCTTAAGCCCTTTTTTTAAAATAAAATATTTAAGACCATTTGAAAGTATCGGTTTCTCTTTTAAGATTAAGTCCCTGTTCTGCTTTTTCCCGCCGGAAACGATCATCAATTTAAGTTTTTCATCCTCAATATTTCCGTAAGCGATAAAACTGATGACACCGGACTTTATCCTGAAACTGAAATTTTTCAATGTCATTTCCCGATCCGTAACAGAATTGATTTTACTTTCTATCTTCTGCGGAAGGCCCATGACTTTCATGTTCATAAACAGATTTTCTGTGATTCTGTAACCTTCTTCTATTTTTCTTATTTCAGAAAAAGAATATCCTATTTTCTGCCCTTTAAGATAAAGGCCGGCCCATTCTTCCCTGCTCTCTATTTCATTTACAAGATATTTCTCTTCAAAGATAAAATTAGAACCAACAAACAGATTCTTCTTTAGAAGAAGTCCCATCATTATGATCCAGAATAAAACGATTACAATTCCTAAAATTTTACCGGATTTCATCATCATAAAATAATTTATATATTAAAAAAGCCCTGACGCACAAAATATGCTTCAGGGCTATTCATCTATTAATCAACTAAAACAGTTCACGTTTACGGTTTATTTTTATTAATTCTTTCCCTTAATTCCTTGCCCACCTTAAAAAACGGCCGCTTTTTCGGTTTTATCTCAATAGGCTGACCTGTACGGGGATGATTGCCGGTTCGTCCAAAATATTCACGTACCTTGAAACTTCCAAAGCCGCGTATTTCTATACCGTCACCTTTAACCAGTTCTTCTGACATACAGTCAAAGATTTTATTTACTGCGATTTCTGCGATATTCGGCTGGATCTTTGCTTCATCAGCCAGTTTTTGAATGAGTTCAGATTTTACCATAAATTACCTCTTAGATATTGTATTATCCTATAAATAAGTATAATTGCTTTCTTTTATATCGAATAGTACGACTGATGTCAATTAAAAGTTATTAAATATTTTTAGCCGTTTTTTTTATTTTTTCAAAAAATTCCAATAATTCTAACGCTGCTTCTTTAGAATCAAAAACAACATTTGATTCATGATTTGAAGTAAGGGCATTATAAGTCCAGTTGGTACTTCCAATTATAACCATTTTTTCATCGATGATTAGAAGCTTACTGTGAGTTGTGGTTTTTTCCGTATCAATCAGCACATCAACGCCTGCTGTTTTTAATCTTTTAGCCGTATCAATATTCCGCTCTGTGTTCCTGTCGTTTTTTTGTCTGACATCAAGTATTATCTCTACCTTCAGACCCCTCTTTTTTGCATCAATTAAAGCATCAATCAGCTGATTACTCGGACTGTTCTTATGCTTTTTGTAGTAACTCGCTTCAAACATAATCATTCTTATGGAGCTGTTTGCATCAGTAATACGTTTTTTAACCTCCGGAAAATAATCTCTGTCAAGAAGAATCTCCAGATTTGTTACGTTTAATGCCATACTGCTTGAACAAAAAAACAGTATTATTGCGATCAGCACTGGCAGAAGGCTAATATAAAACCTTAAGCTTTTAATATAACTATTTGTATAAACATTATTATTCATAATTCTCTTCATCACTTGCAGCAGCATCACCCGCTAGATTGTATTCCTCTCCAAACCACTGCCCAAGATCAATAAGCCTGCATCTTTCAGAACAAAAAGGCCTGAATGGATTTTCAGCCGAGTAAACAGTTTCCTTTTTACATAAAGGACATTTCACTTTAATAATCTTTTCATCTGTCATTTTTCGCTGTAAACTTTCTTAATATATTCTTTTACACTTTTATCCCAGGAAAATTCGGCTTTTTGGGCTGCCCTGCAGATGTTATTCCATTCAGAAACGGAATTCTCTCTTATATTAACAGCTGCAAGACATTTTTCAACAAAATTATCCACCTTCGCCTCTACGGTTTCACCGTAAAAAACAAAACCGTTTTTATTATCGTTTACGGTATCATTAAGACCTCCCACACCATGCACGACACAGGGCTGGCCTTCCCGCATTGAATACATCTGACTGATCCCGCAGGGCTCATAAGAACTGGGCATTAAAAAAAGATGCCCATTAGCGTAAAGCACATCTGCGCACTCATTTGAGTATCCATTTAAAAATATAAAATTTTCATATTTTAAACTCATTTTCATGAGGAAACGCTCATAGTCCCTGTCTCCGTTTCCAAGAACAATATATAAGCCTCTGCCTTTTATTCCCTCAAGTATGCCATCAATTGCTGAAAAATCCCCCCCCCCTTTTGCCTTTAAAAGATAAAACTTCTGCTCAACAACTCTGCTGATACTGGTAAGGATAATCGAATCTTTATAATTATCAGCATTAATAGCAGAAAGTTTTTCAAGGGTAAGGTAATGAGAGCTCTTAAGAAATTCATCACCTGCCGCCCACGCTTTAACAACATTTTTAAAATATTTTAAAAGGAGATAAATATTATAAACAGGGACGCTTTTTTTAATTTCAAAATCACATCCGTTTAATATACCGAACAATTTGCCCTTTTTTTCTACCCTTAACAGATCCTTTTCAAGGCCGTCACCGCCATAATAAAAAGGCGGATTGCTGGATTTTAATATCTCTTTTGCATAACCGGGGGAAACCGTATTCACCGCGTCAGCAAGCCGTATCCCCACTGCCATGGGATTTATACAGTCATCCCACCGGGTATCCACAAGCAGAGCTTTATCAAATTTATAGAGATCCGGATACCATTCCTTAAGAGAAGAACGGTGCCCCTGAAAAGGCCGTATCCCCTGAACAGAAAGGTTATGTATGGTAAAAACAGTCCGGTATTTTTTAAGCCCTTTATATGCCTGATGATATTCTCTAAGGATTAATAAAAAAGCAGTATGCCAGTCATGAAGATGAAGGATTGTGATATCACCAAAAATTTTATTTTTAATACCTTCCGCAACAGCCCTTGAAAAAAAAGCAAATTTTGTAGCATCCGTGGCAAACGGAGTTTCCGGAGGATCATCATGATATATCCTGTTCTCATTTCCAGGGATAAAACCGCTATAAAAACCGGGGGAATCAATTATAAAATGGACCACTCCTGAATCATGCCTGAACCTGTAATAAACAGCCTCATAACTTGCGTTCGCAAAAAGAAAAGAGAGTTTACCCACAGCTTTTATTCTGTTTATTTCTTTATGTAAAAAACCATAGGACGGAACCACAACACTTACTTTACACCCCTGTCTGACCATTGCAGAGGGAAGATCTCTTACAACATCACCGATTCCGCCGACTTTACAATTTGGCAGCGCATCATTTTCAGATGCGATCATAAGAACATTTATATCTTTATTTTTCAAAATGTGTCTCTAGTCATAATTTATTTGTAAGATTAATCAGCTTTTGTATGTATTATACTGGTAAATAGAACATAATTAAATAATATTGTCTATATTTTATAGATTTCAAATGGCAAAAATAAGTTTTCTGCCCCATTATTTTCATGAGAAAAAGTAAAATCTTATGATAATGTTTAAACAAAGAATGGACACAAACATAAAGTACACCTAAAAGATATAATATGAATGAACTCTTAATCTTAGCATCCACAGCCCTGCTCTCATTTATAATATTTTTTTCTGTAATGATTTACTTCTATAAGAGCAATAACTGGTCTGTAAACATTTTAAAAAATTCAGAAAAACAAACCCATGTAAAAACGGTGAACTATCTTGATAGCCCAGATATAACCGTAGCTTTTCCCGGGAAAAAAGATCATTATTGTAAATTAAGTTTTACCTTGGCTGTTGATAATAAAGCACAGCCGATAATCCTGGATGATAAATACAAAACAGTGTTTCAGGGATTCTATCATACAGATCGTCACCGCTAAAAGTTACGAAAAATTGTCTTCATACAATGGCAAAATACACCTTAATCAGAACATCCGCACCAAACTTAATAAATATCTGGATGCCCCGTCTATCCGGGATGTTTATTACAGCGAGCTGGTTCTGCAGTAATGATAAAATAATCTTACATTCAAATCTTATTGATTATCTTAAACATTTAAGAGTTTTTATAGCTTTTAATTTTATCTTTGATATTATATCTTATATTATTTTAAAAAATGTTTAACAGCAAATTATGATTTAAAATAATTAAAATAAAATTATTATTTAATATAACTTTAAATTCTATTTGACACCTAATATGCATTTACTTATACTTTCAAAAATATAATCAACATCCATAATGCCAGGAGGAAATTGTGAACAGGAAATTTTTTTTAATATTCAACTTATTCATTATTTTGTTTGTTTTTGTCGTAAGCGGCTGCATGACGGCTAATGCCCCTAACCTTCCGTACAGCAACAAGCAAAAGAGTAATCTTACGGCAGGGATGGTTAAAAAATATGTAAAAGTTGACCAGGCAACACAAACAGATATACTCTCTGTCTTCGGTGCGCCAAACATCATCACCAGAGATAAAGACGGACATGAAGTCTGGACCTATGACAAGCAAAGCATGGCATCTTCATCTGAAATCGCCGCCTGGAATGCAGCCGGATCCGGAACTGCCGCGGCTACCGGACTGGCCGGTGATGCACTTGTGGGCGGCATCGCAACCGTAGGTGCCCAGGCCGGAAAGAACAGTACTTCTTCCCGATCCAGCAGTACAACCTTCACCCTGATGATCAGTTTTACCGAAAATGATGTGGTCAAATACTACCGGATGCGTGCAACGCAGTTTTAGACACGAAAAACCATTTCTGAAGGAAAGTGAATTATTTCATGAAAATAAATATTGGCAGAAAATTTTCGATTATCATCATAACGTTGTTTATGATCTCTGGCTGCGCAGGTACAAGAGCCATAAAAAGCGGTTATCAGCCGCTTTCATCACAGCAGCGCGCAGCCATGCAGACAAAAGAACTGGAAGGAAGCTTTGACACCGGGTTTTCTGCCACGATATCCGTACTCCAGGATGAGGGCTGGCAGATCAAAGTTGTTGATAAGTCCAGCGGGATTATCCAGGCCAGCTCACTTAAACGCCAGAGCATTATCGGTCCCGCCGAAGACTGGCATAATAAAATGGATTCAAGCTACATTGAAACGCTGAAAAAAAATGCCGAAAAAAGAGGTTCCGGACTGCTGGACTGGACCCGGTGGGAACAGCTGACGGTTCATATAGAGCCCTGGGGGAAAAATTCCATCCGTGAAAGGATCACCATAACAAAATTCGGTTCACTTCCTTCAAACACTTACAGTTACGCAAATAAAAAAGACATTCAGAGAACGGCGACCATCGGTGCGAAAGAACAGTCCATTGTGGTGGAGAGCCCGGCGACTTATCAATACCTTTATCAAAAGATTCAGCGTTCTATTTTTATTCGTCAGGGTTTGACAAACGAGCAATAAAACCTTAAAGGATAAAAAAATCAACTCCCGCTAATCTGTTAACGACAAGACCCCTTATAATATTTTTTGTGGATATAAGGCGACGCATATCTGAGTCCCGACAAAAGATACTTTCCGCAGCAAGCTGCAGAGTATCTCGGTAATTAAACCGATCATTTTAGATACATGCCGCTTAACTCCGCACCAAGGTGCGGTGGTTGCGCGGCACGCTTCCGACTTAGGACCATTGTAGCGCCGACCGCAAAAAAACTTATGATTTTTCTATACTCTCTGCTGCCAACTCGGCCCCTTGAATCCTGCTTTGCATCAGGAACACACGCCCTGACAATTTGCCGGCGATATACCGATTATATCAAGAAATGATTTCATCTTTGAAATATCCAGGCCGTTATCCTGCGCGAATTGCTGTATTTCTGTACAACTTAAACTATTCTTTTTAGAAATGCTTATTAACTTCTGCTCCAGCTCTTTTGTCATCCACTCTTCCCGGACTGCAGCGTTACTCATATATTCCCCTTCTAGGCCGCGTTCTTTTTCCGTTCTTTTACCGCGCCTAACAGTGTAAGCGTTACGATTTCCAGAGGTACATTCACACCTGCCTTATTCATACCGTCAATTACGATTTTAGGCATGTTACCGCAGCAGGGAACCTCCATTCTCAGGATTGTTACACTTTTTATATCACAGGATCGGAATATATCAGTAAATTTATTTTTATATTCTTCTGTATCATCAAATTTCGGACAACCGGACATCACAACTCTTCCTTTAACAAAATCACGATGAAAGTCCGGAGATGAAACTGAAGCACAGTCAGAA
This sequence comes from uncultured Thermodesulfobacteriota bacterium, assembly GCA_964387595.1. GTDB lineage: Bacteria > Desulfobacterota > WTBG01 > CAIYCZ01 > CAIRTM01 > JAHEEI01. The sequence goes on from CAYLYF010000005.1 coordinate 52,145, forward strand.
GAAACCAAGAGGTCAGCGCCCTTTAAAAATGAAGTATCCGGAGAAATAAGACGGATCTGTACCGGCCAGTTCATAAGCTGTGAATGATTAACCGGAAAATTACCGTTGGGTCGTTCTGATACAGCAGAATTATTTTCAGGCTTAAGATTCGTTTGTATTCTTGAAGGACATCCAAAGGGACGTACATCCTTTTCTTCAGCTTTCTTTTTTTCCAGATGTGCTTCCACTGCCGCTTCATCAAACGCATCTGCTTCTCTTTCGACTATCTTAAGTGCATCTTGTGGACATTCGCCAAGACAGGCACCCAGCCCGTCACACAGATCATCCGAGATCACTCTTGCTTTTCCGTCAATCAGCTGAATGGCTCCCTCTGCACACGACAGGATACAATCACCGCATCCGTTGCAGAGCTCTTCGTCTATCTCAATTATTTTTCGTTTAATTGCCATATTAATTTCCTCCAATTTTTATGTACCGGACAACAGTACATCCTGAACAATTCGTTTACCCTGATCTGTTAAAAACGAATTTTCAATAATTGACTTGATCTTTTCCGGGCCAAAAGGTTTTTTTTTACTGTTTTCTTCAAGATTAACGATCAGATCTGCATCATAAAGCGCCTTAAAATTATCTGTTTCATCCTTACGGGGACTGTGATGGTGTCCGATAATGTCACAGACTTCATCAATCAGTTTTATATCCGCACCCAGGCTTTCAAGAATTTCACGGGCTACTGGAGGACCCAGTTCCTCCTGATAAGCTAAATCCGTACTTTGATACTTTCTTTCAGCTTCTTTAATTCCGATATCATGAAGATACGCAGAGATCAGGACAACAGCCATATCGCCCTTCTCTCTTTTCGCGATCTGTTCCGCGTAACGGGCAACATTACAGGCATGACCGATCCGTTTAAAATCATTTGCAAAATATTTCTTTATTTCAAGTGCGACCCGGTCTTTTAAAAGGTTTGATCTTTCAGCCAAAATCTCCGGGGGCAGTTCTTTCAGGCACTGATCCGCATGTTCACAATATGCAGCACAGCCAAAATCAATTTTAGGATTTAATACCCGCTTGCCGCAATTTTTACACTTCCGGCTAGAATCATCTTTGAAAAATTCGAGAAACTGACCGCATCCCGGACATTTTTCCTCAAATATATCGCCTGATTTCCAGTATCGGGTATCCTGACCTGGGCATTTCATAACAAACTCCAAAAAAAATTATAGCTTAGCGCATGGGGCATCACGTATAGAGTAAAAACAAAACCATAGGGGCATTAGCTTCTTAATGTGTCAACAAATTTAAGCATTCCAGCAGTGGCTATAAATATTTTCGCTCTGTTCTCTGTCCAATGCTATTCGAAACGAATATCTGTTTCCGGTTTCCGCGAGAGGGGACGCGCAGTCCCCGAAATCAGTATCCGGTTTAAATGCTATTTTTCCGTAGTCATCTATCCCAGTATGGCTTTAAGATCTTCATCCGGGGTGCTGATCGCTTGAATATTAAAGTTCTCTATTAAAACATTAAGAACATTCGGTGTAATAAACGCGGGCAAAGACGGTCCTAAACGTATGTCCTTAATACCCAAATGCAACAAAGTCAGAAGAATAGACACGGCCTTCTGCTCATACCATGAAAGAACAAATGACAGAGGTAATTCATTCACACCGCATTCAAATGCACCGGCAAGAGCAACAGCAATCTGTACGGCAGAATATGCATCATTACACTGACCGATATCAAGGAGTCTTGGAATACCGCCGATGTCACCCAGGTCCTTATCAAAAAATCGGAACTTACCGCAGGCAAGTGTAAGGACCACACAGTCCTCCGGAACTTTTTCAACAAATTCTGTATAGTAATTTCTGCCGGGTTTTGCACCATCACATCCGGCAACCAGGAAAAAATGACGAATATCTTTATTCTTAACAGCCTCGATCACTGTACCTGCAACGTTCATTACCGCGTTCCTGGCAAATCCGGCCATTATTGTTTTACCTTCAATATCAGTTTCAAATCCGGGAAGTTCCAAAGCTCTGTTAATCACCGGTGTAAAATCCTTATCTGCAATATGTTCTACACCCGGCCAACCGACCAGTCCGGTGGTAAAGATATTTTTACTGTAAGTCTCTTTTGGTTTCTGGATACAGTTGGTTGTCATTAAAATCGCACCGGGAAAGGCATCAAACTCTTTCGCCTGATTCTGCCAAGCGGTTCCATAATGCCCGCACAGATGATCATATTTCTTAAGTTCCGGATATGCCAGACAGGGAAGCATCTCACCATGGGTATAAATATTTATCCCCTTGCCTTCAGTCTGTTTAAGAAGTTCGGCCAGGTCTTTCAGGTCATGACCGGAAATAAGGATTGCTTTTCCTTTCTTTGCACCCAGGGAAACTTTTGTAGGTTCAGGATGACCGTATTTGCCGGTGTTGCCAGCATCAAGGATCTCCATTGCTTTTAAATTAACCTCACCGCATTTAAGGGCTAATCCCACCCAGTCATTAAGTATCAGGTCCTTATTAAATGGTGCTGCAAGTGCCTCATAAATAAACGATGCTATTGACGGGTCCTGCTGTCCAAGAATACGGGCATGGTCTGCATAGGCTGCAACTCCTTTTAAACCAAACAGCAAAATGTGCTGCAAAGAAAGAATATCGGGATTTACTGAAGCATCTGCTTTTAAACCGGCAACAGCCGCCTGCGCATTAAGCGCATCAACTGTTTCAGCAGGCGTAAAATTTGCGGCATCTTCGGATAAGTCTGTATTACCGCCTGTAGCTGAAACTTTTGCTTTTAACTGGTTCCGCAGTAAAACCGATTCTTTAATCATTGCGGCAAGTCTTTCATCGTCAAAATTAACATTCGTAAGCGTTGCAAAAAGTGCTTCAAATACAAACCCGTCCATATCCGGGTCCTTGATCCCTTTTTTTTCACCTTCAACGGCATATAAAGCCAGACCTCTTAAAGCGTAGATCAACAGGTCCTGCAGGGCCGAGGTTACCGGTGTTTTTCCGCATACACCGCTATTTGTACATCCCTGGCCTTTCGCTGTCTGCTCGCACTGATAACAAAACATTGCATTGTTTCCCATTTCTTTCTCCTTAAATTTATATTTTCGGTTTATTTATGTCTGTCATTTGTTACGAATAATAATGGATTAACTGAAATGCCGCATTGACTTAAGTCAAAAAAACATTAATTTATTAAAAATTATTTATTTTTTTGTCCAAAGAGTATAAAATATTTAACCCATACCTAAAATGTCAGTGTAAAATATGTTGAAATATTAACCAGGCAAACAAAATTTTAAGCTTTCAGAAGCTGCACAAAAAATAACTTGACTAAACAATACCATTAATCTACTATTTTAATAGATTTAATAACGTTGCTTAAACATGGATCTATTAAAAATCAACAAATGTTAACCTCTTATAGATAGATATAACATATATTTAAAGGAAAACAGCATGTGGGACTATACTGAGAAAGTAAAAGATCATTTTTTTAATCCAAGAAATGTAGGGAAAATTGAAAATCCGGACGGAATCGGTGAAGAGGGATCACTTGCCTGCGGCGATTCATTGACCCTGACATTTAAACTGGATGAAAATAAAAATATCAAGGATGCAAAATTTCAAACATTCGGCTGCGGAAGTGCAATTGCGTCAGCATCCGCACTAACTGAAATGCTCATCGGAAAAAGCCTTGAAGAAGCCGAAAAAATATCAAATAACGACATTGCAGATTATCTTGGTGGACTTCCTGATGAAAAAATGCACTGTTCAGTCATGGGTAGAGAAGCTCTTGAAGTCGCAATATCAAATTGCCGGGGTGAAGATGTCAGCATCTTAAGAGATCGCCATAAAAACGTAGTGTGTCAGTGTTTTGGGGTGACAGACGTTGAGATAATCAAGACCATTAAAGAAAACCAGCTTAAAACTGTTCAGGATGTCACCAACTACACAAAAGCAGGCGGCGGCTGTAAAGCCTGTCATGATAAGATTGAAGAGCTGATTACTGGGACCATGGGTGTTCCGGAAGAAGCAGCCGTGTCAAAAGAAACACCGACCCGAATGACTAATATTCAAAAAATAAAACTGATTGAAGAAGTGATTGAACGCGAAATAAAACCCGCATTAAAAGCAGATGGCGGCGATATTGACCTCATTGATCTTGACGGAGACAGAGTTATTGTTGCACTACGCGGCATGTGCGCATCCTGTCCAAGTTCCAGCTATACACTAAAAGAATATGTTGAAGCCAAACTAAAAGAATTTGTATCAGAGGATATTATTGTAGAGGAAGATAAATTATGATCGAACGTACTATTTACGCGGACAACAATGCAACCACAATGGTATCGCCTGAAGTCAAAGATGAGATACTGCCGTTTTTAACGGATCTGTATGGAAACCCTTCCAGCATGCATCTTTTTGGCGGACAGGTTAAGGGCTATCTTGATACCGCCCGTGAAAAAGTTGCGGCGCTCATTAATGCCGACCCCTCTGAAATATTATTTACATCCTGCGGAACAGAAAGTGATAATAACGCGATCAGCGGCATATTAGCGAATACGCCGAACAAAAAACATATTATCACCACACGGGTTGAACACCCTGCTGTTAAAAATGTCTGTCAATCACTTATACAAAGCGGTTACAGAATAACTGAACTGTCAGTTGACAAAACAGGTCAGATCGACCTGGACGAGCTTCGTGAAAGCATAGATGATGATACAGCCCTGGTTTCCATCATGTGGGCAAACAATGAAACCGGAGTAATATTCCCCATAGATGAAGCTGCACAGATGGTTAAGAGCAAAGGTATCCCCTTTCATACAGACGCGGTTCAGGCTGTGGGAAAGCTCCCGGTAGATGCAAAAAAGACACCTTTTGATCTGCTTGCCATTTCTGGCCATAAGCTTCATGCTCCAAAGGGGATCGGTGTGCTTTATATTAGAAAAGGTACCCGGATATCCCCGTTCATACTTGGCGGTCACCAGGAAGGCGGCAGAAGAGCCGGGACAGAAAACATCCCGTATATTGCCGGTTTGGGTAAAGCCTGTGAAATTGCCAAGCAAAATATGGAAAATGAGCAGACACAGGTGTCAAAGCTTAGAGACAGACTGGAAAAGGAACTTCTTGAAAAAGCGGTTGATGCTTCTGTAAACGGGGATATTAAAAACCGTCTGCCGAATACCACAAACATCAGCTTTAAGTATATTGAGGGTGAATCAATTTTACTCCTGCTCAGTGCTCAGGGAATTGCCGCATCTTCCGGATCCGCATGTACCTCCGGCTCTCTCGAACCCTCACATGTTCTGCGAGCAATGGGCGTTCCCTTTACAAGAGTTCACGGCTCAATAAGATTCAGCCTTTCCCGTTACAATACGGATGAAGAAATATCTATTATTGTTGAAAAAATGCTAAACATCGAACAACGCCTCAGAGTGATCTCACCCTTCACTGATGATTAAAGCCTGTTAACCTTATTTCGGAAGCAACACAATGACAGTAATAAACTTAAACAACACGGCAAAAATTGTTGCTGTGTGCACCAGCCCCAAAACCGGCATGCGCAAGAAAAACATCAATGAGGGTACACTCATTGAATATCTCGGTTTTAAAGATGATGCACATGCCAACAGCAGCACACACCGGCAGGTAAGTCTTCTTGCCATGGAAAGCATCAAAAAAATGCAGGAAATGGGACTTGATGTGCATGAAGGTGATTTTGCGGAAAATATTACAACCTTGAATATTAACCTGCTCTCACTTCCGATCGGATCTAAAATAGCGATAGGAAAAACATCCATTCTCGAGATTACCCAGCACGGCAAGGTATGTCACAAACCCTGTGCTATATACCACCAGGCCGGTACCTGTGTCATGCCGAAAGAAGGAATATTTGCCAAAGTCATAAAGGGCGGATTGGTTAAATCCGGTGATGATTTAATACCTGTCTCTGATGAAAGATAAATGGATATTAAAGATTTTATAGAAACAATCAGCCTTTTTCAAAATCTCGAAAAAAAGAATTATGATGATTTGGCTGCGATCATACATTCAAAAAAATTCAAAAAAAACGCGATCATTTTTTCAGAATATGACAGTGCCGACGGATTTTATGTGGCGACACTGGGCCGGGTAAAGATTTTCAAATCATCTCCTGAAGGAAAAGAACAGATACTGCATATTTTCGGACCCGGAGAACCCTTTGGAGAAATTGCCGTATTCACAGGTAAAAGCTTTCCAGCGTCTGCCCAGGCCATTGCAGACAGTGAGACAATCTTTTTCCCGAAAAATGAATTTATTAACCTGATCAAAAAAGATCCTACCCTATCACTGAACATGCTGTCTGTTTTATCGCTCCGACTAAAACGCTTTACATCCCTGATTGAAGACCTGTCTTTAAAAGAAGTGCCCGGCAGACTTGCCGCCTACCTGCTCTATATCAGCGAAAGCAAAGGTTCAAAAGATGAGCTGTCTCTTGATATTTCAAAAGGTCAGCTGGCATCGATTCTGGGCACCATACCTGAAACGCTCTCCAGGATTCTGGCTAAAATGACCAAAGAGGGTTTAATTGATTCTGACGGAAAAAGAAACTATTTAATTAAAGACAGAGATTCCCTTATAGACCTTGCAGAGGGTGAGAGAAAACTAGTCTAAAGCATTTTCATAACGTGTAACCGTTGCGCAGCAAAAGGCTGAAGCGGTACAATCAAAAAGTCAAATTTCAAAGTTCAAATGCCAAATGAATGACAAAAAAGAAAAAAGGATAAAAGGGTTTGGCCTTGGTGTTTTTCAGTTTTATTTGATATTTTTAATTTGAACTTTGAAATTTCATTTTAATTCATTTAAATCGTTCAATCCGTTCAAACTGTTCTTGAGGCTACAATATTAAAAATATTACTCTTACATAAAACCTTTTAAGCACACTGACTCAAATCCCATTCATTTTTTAATCCTCTCAACCCAAACATGACCTTCAGGATCTCAGTCGCCTGAGCTCTGTTCACGGGATAACCGCCGCGCGAAAGCATCTCAAAACCTTCAAGCGCTGATTCAATCGCGCAATCTATCACTGAAGAAGCTGAGTTTGGATACGTTAAGCTGAAATTTGCATTTTCTTCATTTGCCGACTGTGTAATATCTGAGAGTGTCTTTAACCCATCCTCCTCTTTGTAAATTATCCAGCTGGTAAAATAATTTATTTTATTATTTAAAATATCATCACCAATATCTGTCAGATCATCCAGCATCTGCAGCGCATTACCAATATAAAGAATACCGGATTCCATGCAGATCAGACTTTCACGCTTATCCGTTTCAGCTTCAAGAGGAGCAATCAAAGCCAGCCTTAAAAGTTCACCGCCGATCTTTTGATGAATGGTCTCAGTTATTTCTTCGGGACGGGGCATGATATCAGTAAGCTTGGTAACCGATTCCCCTTTACCGATCGAACAGATACTGTCGAGTATACGGCTCTCAATATCATCAGCCAGCGAACCATTATTTGTCAGCTCTCTTATTGACTGGCCCATCACCCGATAGGAAAGAAGGGAAAGCATGGTGTTATTCAGTATAAGATTATCAAGCCCGGCGTTTAAAAAAACCGGCCCCTTACTTTCTGAATCAAGGATATTGTCTGTACAGGTAATAATAATACGGAGGGAATGCAGGACCATTCCGTAAAGCATAATCCTGTCATAGGGAATCTTTAATGATTTAAAAATACTTAAAAAAAGTATGCTGAAAAAGTTTTTTTCAAAATACTTAATAGAATTTAAGTTCTGAAACGGCCGGTCGATCCTGCTGCCCGAATCACACTGGGCAAGTTTTTGAGAAAACAGCTCCTCAACCTGTCTATGCTCTGCATATGCAGCGGCAAAAAGTTTGATCAGTGAAGGCTGTGAGATCCCTATTTTCATCAGTGATGATATTTTTGAAAAAAAATCAAGTCCAATTAATTTCATATTCATCCCTTCTGAATTAAATTAATTTTAGAAAGTAATGGCGGTACAACAGCCAGCGATAGTATAAGACAAAAGATCATACCGAACATTGCAGCAAGTCCCAACTCTCTAAAACCGGGATTTACCGCAAACAACAGACTTCCAAAAGCTGCGCAGGAAGTAATACTTGTGGCGGTTATCGGGCTGCTTATACCGGAAAGAGCCCGGTTTATATTTCCATTTTCTTCTTTGCTTCTCCACAGCATATGTACGCCGTCATCTATCCCGGCTCCGATGACCAGCGGAAGCACAACCATTGTCATTAAGCTAAAATTAATATTTAAAATACCCATCAAACCCGAGGTAAAGATTAGAGACACAAAAACAGGAACAAGGGCAACGACAGTCAATTTTAGATCCCTGAAAAACAAGGTCGTGATTATAGCAATCAAAAAAAACGCGGTTAATGAACATCTTAAAAGATCCGACTTAATCGTCTCATTCAAAGATGAATTCAGAAAGGCCGAACCTGTCACAAAATTACCGGAGTCTGAAAAAGATTGATTTATTCTATCGGCCAATGATCTTATTTTATTAAAGCCATCAGGTTTAAAAGGATTAGTACTGCCGTAAATATAGGTTACCAAAGAGCCGTCCAACCCCACAAAGTCTTCCGGATCCCGGCCGGTATACGCGGCCAGAGAGTAACTCTGTATAAAGGAAATATCATCAAAAGTATTATTAACCAGAAAATCCAGTTTATCCTTTTCAGTTTTATCGTTTGGTGAAATAACCGCAGCCGGAACAGGAAAAAATTTATAATTGCTTAGTAGCTTTGATTGAAGCGAAAAAGAGCTCAGGTCCTGGTCAAGAAGACTGTTCTGGTCCGCAGTAAAACGTACGGACAATGCAAAGGGAATAGATGTAAGCAATATTAATAATATAACACAATAAAGAATAACAGCACGTTTCTTAAAGGTATTAAAAATAGCGGACCATAAAGAATCTAAACCTTTTATGGGAGCAAACTGTTTAAGCTTAAAAAAGCTTAAAAACACCGGAAGAAAAATATAAGCGGATAAAAACATAATCATGATTCCTGCAGCACCGACCATGCCCAGTTCAAACAAACCGTCTGAATCTGCAGCCGTAAGCGCAATAAATGCGCCTGCAGTTGTAATCGCTCCAATAGCCATGGGCTTAACCGTCTTTTTATAAACATAAGAGATCAGGGATGTTTTTTGAAATAATGCATCAGAGCAGGCAGATGAATTTATTATGGATGAGGCTTTTTCATTAAAAGAATAGATGATATGGAGACAGTAATCCACACCCAAACCGAGTAAAACAGCAGGTAAGGCAGCTGTCATAAAAGTCAAACGGTCAAATAATATTTCCGCAAACCATAAAGTTACAAAAAGTCCAAGAAATATTGTTAGCATGGATGCAAGGACAACTGAAAATGGGATCTTAATCATGATCAGCAGTATAAAAGCAATCGCTAAAAAGGTAATTACTGCTGACCGCATCATATCCTTTGTAATTGAATCCGCAGTTTCTAAAACGACCTGATAGCTGCCGGTGATACCGACTGTTATCCCCTGCTCTTCGGCAGCATTCCGGATAGCTTTGGTCATGATCCTGCTCTGTGCCATGTCCGTGGGCTTAAAATCCGGGGTTAACAATATAACAGCGCTTTTAGTCTTCGGTCCATTTACTTCTGTATTCACCGGAGGGCTGTACAAAACTACATTATCAACTGATCTTAATTGTTTTAAACGTCCCACTAAAATATCAAGGGCTCTTTCTTCTTTGTTATTGTTATCTGCAACAACAACAAACGAATCAGAGCCCTTAAAATTATCAGTGTAATATTTATACTGCTTGACTACAGGATCGTCCTGGTTCAGGAGATCGATCAGATCTCCCTCAACCTTCAGGTCAAGGACATTCAGGACAGCGGTTAATAAAATTAGGATATAAACTAAAACAAGCAGGTAACGTCGGGTATAAACAATATTTACAATTGCATTATTCAAATCCGCTTCCTGTCATTACAATATGAAATTTAATTTCGACTTCATTTGAAGTCCTGAAAAAAAGTAAAGATGGATTTTTAATCTCATAATCCTGTAAGAACAGACTCAATTCTCCATCCAGAATTATTCTGCCGGCACTGGTACTTAATTTACCTAGGATTGAAACTGTTTTTTTTACGCCGTGAATCGTCAGATCACCGTTGATATTTAACAGGGTAAATAAATCAGGATCAGAACGCTCATTTACATTAAATGGTTTTTCAGAAGCAAAGGATAAAAGATCAAAAGTAATATCAGGATATTTTTTAACATGTAAAAACTTCTTTTTCATCCTCTTATCACGGGCTTTATCCTTTGTATCCAAAGCCTTTGCGTCAATTCTTATACTGCTGTCCGCATTTAAAAGATCACCGGTTTTAGAAAAAAAGGCAGAGACCGATCCTTCAATTTTTTCAGGGCTGCCTAAAGTATCATGGACATTACCCTTTAGAAAAAAAGTAAGCCATGAAGTTTCATTGTCTATCTGCAGAGTTACTTTTCGAGGGATATTTACAGACGCGGCCGCAGACTTTAGTTTCTGCGCGGAAAGTCCGGCAGGAACTAATAAACAGAGTAAAAGAATTGCGGATAGTTTAATTTTGCATATTAAATTGTTATTCATATTATACCAATACAATTTTATGATTAATTTGTCACTGCAAATCTTTTTCTATCATTTAATTCACCGCGTTTACCCGGGTTCCAGCTGCTGGTCTTGGTAAAATAACCGGTTATCCGGGTGATTCCTTCAACCAGCAGTCCCCTGTTAATCTCCTGCATAAGATCATCAGATGACATCTCATCGATCTTCCAGTATTTTATTGCAGTTTTCCTGTTTTCATCATTACGGTACCATTCAACATGGATATTTCTAAAACATAACTGCTCATTTTCAATATCATCAAACCATTCAACACTAGTATTATCTTCTAAAAAATTATTAAGTTCCTGTTTAGTCATGATGTCCTCCTCTTTGAAATTATTATTTATTCTTTCCTACAATCAAGCAAAATTTTTAAATGCAGTCTATACAGACACCATTTAACTGAATCTGATCTGTAAAAACAGTCGCAATCTTAAACCCCTCCGGAATTTTGATCTCAGGCAGCATGACATCATGTAAATCGATTATTTTTTTACATTTAACACATATAAAATGATGATGCGGTGCAGCATTACCATCAAACCTACCCAGATTTGTAAGATTATTTATTTTCTGTATAATGCCGTACTTCACAAAAGTCTCCAGATTCAAATAAATAGTATTCATTGAAAGACTGGGATAATCCTCTTTAAGATTTTTATAGATCAGGTCAGCACCGGGATGATCTGTACGCGACATCAACTCTTTTAAAATTGCTATTCTCTGAGTTGTGGGTTTTAGCCCTGTTCCCCTGATTTTTTCAGCAATTTGATGATTTGTTAATTTCATATTACCTCCTTATAATAGTATTTATTACTAATTAGGAAACATGTCAAGTTTTTTTACAGATATTGTGTTTTTTTATTTGCCATTACAACATCTGGTAGAAATTGACAATCATAATCCTTTTAAAAATATAAAGGGAATATAAAGTAATATACCTATAAAATATAATTTGTAGCCATTTTAACAGTGACAAAGAAGACCGTAGCGGGAAACATAAAAATGATTAAATCCTGAATAAACCATACATAATTTATAAAATCCGGAGTTAAGCTGGAAATTCTCATATTTAATTTGAATTATAAAATTGACTTAATCAGACATGCGTCTTCCTTGATCCATCCCCAATCACAGAGTTTATTAAACGCCTGTTCGATCATTCCCCCCGGCTTTGACGTCAGCGCCGACAACCCGCTGGTCAGGGTGCTCGTAAAATGAGCCCAAAAAAAGTGCCGTGCGCCATTCCTCCCTCAGATCGGGTAAGTCCGTACAGTGATTATCCTGATTATCGCAGATTACGCGGGCACGGTTATCATTCGAATCCTTTTGGTAGTAAGCGACGTCAATATTGTACCCGTTAGTATGGGTCCCGGCCGGATGTCCTAGAAGACTTATTGCCGGGTATAGCTCCGCTCATGTCGATCAATCCAAGAGGGCCACCGTTTTCATACGACCAGTTCTCAGCCAGACAGGCAACCCTGGCGGTTGCGTACTTGATCAGGTAAAAGGTGTCCCGCCGCAACCAGCTTTGAAATTAATTATTTTTGGTCTCTCCATTTTCCGGGAAGTTAGAAGAGCCATATCTGTAAGAGGGCCGAACTGGATCAGCTCAATACAGTTATCAATCTCGGGGTCACATAGAAGCTGCGGCAGATCGCATTCAGCTTCTACGTCCAGAGGAGCCGGGCCCTGACTCAGCAGGTACTTCAAGGCTGCAATACCCGTTAGTCCAGCATACCTGGCCGTCGGGGCAGGAGCCCTCAGCGCAGGGTTGCGGGTCGCATAAAACGAAGAAGATGGAGACAAAGATGATTTTTATTTTAAACAATCACCCCTTAGATGAGCAATTCGCATTGCTTCATTCTAAAAACAAGCATAGTTAAAATTACCTGATAAAATTGGTCAAGATTTTGTCAACCGGCTCAGGGGCGGGGTATTGCTCCTTTCCGTACTCGATAACCTTCATGACCCATGCCATATTTTTGCCTAAAACCGCCATGATCTGTTTACCTTCACCATCCTGCTCCATTTCCCCGGGCTTAAGGCCATGGGCCACATTCCAGTAGTTTGAAGAGGGCATGATCATCTCGGAGTAGTTGATATAATGATTAAGGGAGTCAACCGTGGGAATCCCTCCGGATCGCCTGACAGCGGCAACAGCGGCGCCAACTTTGTTCCGGAATAAGCCGCCGTTAGACGAAGAAACGAAAAAGGCTCTGTCAAGAAAGGATTTCATTGTACCTGCAACACCGGAAAAATGGACAGGGGAAGCAAGTAGAATGCCGTCGGCTTCCTTCATCTTCTGAATCCATTCATTAACGGGATCGTCTTTTATGGAACAAGCTTCATTTTGCTTTTTTGCACAGCCGTAACAGGCAATGCATCCCTGTATCTTTTCTTTGCCGACATGGATCATCTCCGTCTCAATATCGGAATTTTTCAGCTCATCAAAAACCATATTCAATGCACATACCGTATTTCCATTTTTATTGGGGCTGCCATTAAACCCAACAACTTTCATGTTTATTCTCCTTTTTTGTGATTTATATTCATTATTCTTCTCCGGTTACGATATGCGGTTTATCCACGACTTCAAGCCAATACCGTTATTCCCGCTGCCGGATCAATTTCCGTTGTCAATATTTTTGATTACACTGTAATCAACTTTGGTTTTTTTCGGCGGAATACCGCTCTCGCAGGGCATACCGCACTGGCATTTGCCGCACCCGTAATAAGACGGATGCTGTTCATTTACCTTTTCTAAAAATTTGTAGCAGGGTACATGCGCCTTGCCGTTTTTGTTTATGGCGTCCGCAGGACACGCCCTCTGGCAGGTGCCGCACAGTAAACAGTTATCGTAGAGCCCAGTGTATTCCCGTTCATCCGCTACCAATTCAATATCTGTAATAATCGAACAAAAACGCCCCGCTATGCCTTTTTGTGTGATAATTGCGCGGTTCAGACTGAACGTTCCCAGCCCCGCTATGTATGCCGCATGACGCTCCGACCAGTTGCTGTATTTTTTGGGTTCTGGGTAGACCTTAAAACGTTCGTCCGCAACAGGAACCAAAGCCTGTGCTCCCTTTAAGCGCAGGTACTCCGCCAACGCCTGTGCCGCTGCAACGACGTATGCCTGTCCTTCAATTCTGCCGTGCAGCCACTTATGGCTGGGCATATTGCCCCCCGAATTGCTGTCTTTGATGTGCTGTGTAAAAGGATTAAATATGGATATAACGCTTTTTGCACCGTCCATCCACTCAGACGGCAGCATATAGTTTTCGCCCACAACTTCAGGCTTTTTGTATTTTTCATATATCTCATCCTGAGCCGACGACACTCCCACCAGCGGCCACTCGAAAATACGAATTTCTGCGCATTCAGGCATAAGGGCCATGTCCCTGGATACAACATTGTGCGTTGAGTTATCCGAGAAACCTTGCAAAAAATGGAATATGTCTGTTTTTGAAATATTCATCCTTTAATCCTGATTATTTCAAAAACCAGTTCAATCATACTTGTTTTATTTATATCCGGCTGGAGGTAATATGGATTAAATATTTCTTTTTTACGTTTAATATAAGCTGTTGTAAGACCTGCCTTTTTTGCCCCGAACAAATCCCAGTCATGGGTAGAAACCATGACAACCTCCTCCGGAGATACACTTTCTTCATGAGCGGCATAGTGATAAATATCCTTAAAGGGTTTGTATCTATTTACAGAATCGACAGAGTAATATGTATCAAACAGATCGATGATGCCTGCGTTTGTAAGCTGCTCTTTTATCATTTCAAGTGATGAGTTTGATAGGGCGATCGTTCTAATGTTATTTTGCCTGAGGATTTCAAGTGACTCAGCAACATCATCGTATGCGGGTAATTTCCTGAAAGAACCGAGTATTTCAGCTTTGGTTTCCCGGGTTAACTGTTTGCCGCTTTCATAGAATATATTTTCCAGGACAACCGCTGTCAGTTCACCAAAATTTTTATACTTATTCATAATACCGGTTACAGTAGATGTGTGTAACAATTTAGTGAACCAATATTTTAATACATACTCGTCATCAAAACTTTTATCAAAATTCTCTTTAAGTAAACTCAAATTCAGTATCGTCTCGTTCATGTCAAAAAAAACAGCTTTTATCATTTTAATTCTCCTTTTATATACTACTGGCTACCGTTCCTGGATCAATTTAAACAGTAAACACCAGGCTAAAGGGTATGATTTAAACTTTTAGTTATTTCACCGCCTGCTTTTAAATAATCATCCCAAATATTTTTTAAAATGTCTGAAGCAGGCTCAATTTTATCAACCAACGCACTCACCTGCCCTGCCTCAAGTTCACCCTCATCGATCTTTCCCTCAAACATACCTCGTTTTGGACGCTTTTGACCCAGTAGATCCCGGAGTTCTAAATCTGATGCGCCATCAGATTCTAAAGCCAGCACTTTTTCTAAAAAGTCATTTTTTAAAAGTCTCACAGGCACAAGTTTTTTTAAAACAAGCAGAGTATCTCCATCTATAGAATTTATGATCATTTTCTTAAAAGCAGGGTGAGCCGAAGACTCTTTACTTGCAGCAAAACGTGTGCCGACCTGAACGCCGTCGGCACCAAGAGCCATTGCGGCAAGCATTGCTCTTCCTGTTGAAATTCCGCCTGCAGCAATAACAGGTATGGACACTGTTTTTCTTATCAGCGGAATAAGACATAAAGTTGTTGTTTCCTCCCGGCCGTTATGACCCCCGGCCTCAAACCCTTCGGCTATAACAGCATCGACCCCGGCATCCTCACTCTTTTTTGCAAATGTGCTGTTTGAAATTACGTGTATTACTTTTATGCCATTTTCCTTTAAGAACGGTGTCCATGTCTTCGGATTTCCTGCAGAAGTTACAACAACTTTAGCACCGTGTTCAGCAATGATCTCCATATGGGTTTTTATCTCGGGATACATAAGAGGAACATTTACAGCAAAAGGACTATCCGTTGCGGCCCTGCACTTAATGATATGTTCCTTAAGAACCTCAGGGTGCATTGATCCGGAACCGATAACCCCAAGCCCCCCGGAATTACTCACCGCAGATGCCAGTTTCCATCCGCTGCACCACACCATCCCGGCCTGTATTATCGGGTAGGCAATATCTAAAAGATTACATATCCTGTTATTTTCATTCATGCCTGAACTTTCCTCATATCTTTATGAGCCGGAAGGATCATTATAATTTTATGCATAATTTTTCGTGCAACTGCATTTCTGCAGGGAACATTACATTCTTCAATCACATCGACCTTTGCACAATGTCCTGAGCACTTATCAGTACCCATTTTCAGATCAGTATAAATATCACCGTCATACATATCCATAAATCCTTTAACAAAAAGACCCAAAGTCGTATTACAGCTGTCATCAGGAAGGACATGATTGAAAAGATAAATACATTTTTCATAATCATCATTATTTGCCATAAAACCGATCAATACAACATTAGGATCATTTAAAAACAGTTCTCTTGTTTTCCACCCTGTCTTACATTTTTTACAAAACTTAAAATCATTATTAATATCGCAGTTTTTAACGTTTATTTCAGTCATCTAAGGCCCCTCAATAAGATCAATCCTTCTTTTTCATTAATATCCGGATCTGATGTGGTCAAGTAAAAACAGACACGCCGTTAAGCGGCCAGTGATGAAATTCG
>CAYLYF010000006.1:0-1659 GCA_964387595.1 uncultured Thermodesulfobacteriota bacterium
ACCGTCTAAATAAGACAGACGCACTATTTCCAAGCTGCCGGGGATGTTTTTTAAAAACCAATACCTGACGGCAGGGTTTTCTTCACGTGTTTCCTCACCACAGCGCTCGTGATGTCAGTGAATCAATCCCTCTCCAGCCCAGTCCATATTCGTAACAATCCCAAACACATTATATCTTCCCTGTTTACAGGGACCAACGAGTTTTTCTTTTTTTTAGATGGTGGATCAGGGTGAGTAATTGCGGTGTTGAAAACAAGCATAAACTTTATATTAAATTTCATTACAGGTTAAGTTTTAGCTTACGTCCGGCTAAGAGCAGGGGGGCTTGGGTTCTTGGGCTGAACGGTGTTTGGGCGCCGCTGTTCGGGTTTATATTGATAGGGGCAGAGAATGGCGTCAGCATAAATTGTAAATACGCCTCAATTCATATCTATTACTACTTTTAATTGACTTGTATTGTATCTGTGATACGAATATGAATTATTCAGCGGCAGAAATAAGGAAATTTTTTGTCAGATCCAGGGGATGCAGGCCGGGTAAATGTTGTTTTTCAATCTCAATGGACATGCTTTTGAGCATTTATCATGTATTTTCCATGTTTTTCTGTTCTTCCGCATCTATTTTTGTGACAGGAGTCTCCCCAGTCGAATAAATGATTCCCGACGTTTTGTCTGAGGTTCTTACCTCTTTTACACTGGACGATGTTTTGTCCTGTTCTTTTTTAGCGGCTTCACTTTGTATCAAAAGCTGTTGTTGTAATAAATGATACTGATCTTTTCATTTTATGCTCCGGCTGTTGTTAATTGCCGATATATTTTTTTGCCCGTTTGTTTTTATGAGGGGTAAAGTGATGAACTGCTTTTCATCTAAAACGATAAAATTTATTATATATTTAAAAATATTGCATAATATGTCTTTTAATTCAACGTGTTTATTGTTAGAAATTAAGGTGCAGCTGAATTCTGAACTCTTATGCTTTATCGATGCGTGTAATGTAATTCACGGTCAAGAGGCGTCTGGGGTCACAGGAGTAATGCTTTTTATCTGCTAAATATTTAACCTAAGGAGAACAACCAAATTGAAAGTCCTGGTAACTGGAGGAGCAGGTTTTATAGGATCACATCTTTGTGAGGCGCTTTTGAAAAGAGGAGATGAAGTATATATAATTGATGATCTTTCAACAGGGAGTATTCAGAACATTGTCCCCATGAAAGAAAATCCGTTATTTCATTATACAATAGATTCGATAATGAACAGGCATGTGATGGCCGAGCTGGTTGATATGTGTGACCTGGTTTTTCATCTGGCTGCGGCTGTGGGGGTAAAACTTATCGTTGAGTCACCGGTCAATACCATAGAGACAAATGTTTACGGGACCGAAATGGTGCTGCAGCTTGCCGCCAAGAAAAAAAGAAAGGTGATTATTGCCTCTACTTCAGAGGTGTACGGAAAAAGCGAAAAGATCCCCTTCCGTGAGGATGATGATATGGTGCTTGGCACGACGACCAAGGCAAGATGGAGCTATGCCTGTTCAAAGGCAGTTGATGAGTTCCTAGCACTGGCATATTATAAGGAAAAAGGTCTTCCGGTGGTTGTTGCGAGGCTTTTTAATACGGTTGGGCCGAGGCAGACCGGTATGTACGGGATGGTTATTCCAAC
>CAYLYF010000006.1:1759-4493 GCA_964387595.1 uncultured Thermodesulfobacteriota bacterium
TTTTTAATACGGTTGGGCCGAGGCAGACCGGTATGTACGGGATGGTTATTCCAACTCTTGTGTGCCAGGCATTAAAGGGTGAAGACATGACAGTCTTTGGTGATGGAAAACAAACAAGGAGTTTTACCTATGTGAATGATGTTGTGGGGGCTTTAATTGCGCTTTCAGAGCATGACGGGGCAGTGGGGCAGGTCTTTAATATCGGTAATAATGAGGAGATCAGTATTGAAAATCTTGCGCTTTTAATAAAAAAAAGGTCAGAAAGTAAGTCCAGAATCGTCTATCTCTCATATGATATGGCATATCAGGAGGGTTTTGAAGATATGATGCGGAGAGTCCCGGACATTAGCAAGATCGGCGCTCTGATAAATTATAAACCTTCTCTGGGTATAGAGGGTATTCTCAAAACAGTTATAAATGATATGAAAGAAAAGGGCTGTAGATGAAATATCTGATTTTTTTCATTCTTTCAACAGCATGCACCGCATTATTTACGCCGGTGGTCATCTATTTTGCTGTGAGGTCGGGCTGGGTCGTTAAGCCCCGTGCTGACAGATGGCATAAAAAAGAGACTCCCCTGCTTGGCGGTATTGCGATTGCTCTGCCCGCAGTACTTTTTTTTCTTTTTGCTGCAGGGGGGAACATCGTTTTCCTGTCAATTATCGGCTGTTCCTTTCTCATGTTTCTGCTCGGGCTGGCGGATGATTTTAAAGGGCTGACACCTCAGATTAAACTGATCGGCCAGATCATTATTTCTGCTCTTTTAATCAGTACCGGGGTTGTGATAGAGATCATCCCCTATCCTGTGATCTCAATCCCGATTACTTTTTTATGGTTTCTGGGCCTTACAAATGCGTTTAATCTAATCGACAACATGGACGGGCTTTCAGCCGGGATTGCAGTGATTAGCGCAGTCGCCATATTTGCTTTTTCTTTGCAGCGGGGAAATGTTCCCCTTGCCTTCTGCTCGGTCGCGCTTGCCGGATCATGCCTGGGTTTTCTTTTTTATAATTTTAATCCCGCCCGTATTTTTATGGGTGACTGCGGAAGCATGTTCCTGGGGTTTTCGCTGGCTGCTTTTTCAATTGCCGGAACATGGAAACATGCATCGGGCCTTTTTGTTACCCTCCTTGTCCCTGTACTGATCCTTGGCATACCGATCTTTGATACCGCTTTTGTAACCGTTACCCGGAAGCTTAAAGGACAGCCTGTTTCACAGGGCGGCAGGGACCATTTATCCCACCGTCTTGTTGCGCTGGGTCTGACAGAACGAAAGACGGTTATTTTGCTTTATGCGGTCTCGGCTTTTTTTGCACTTGCAGCGTTTTTTTTCGGACAGATAAACCCGTTTGTTTTTGCGGCGGTTTCTTTTATCTTTTTAACGGCCCTGTTTTATTTTTGCGTGTTTCTGGGACGTTCGGACAAAAACGTTTTGAAGGAGATGGATAATCGGGATTTTGCAGAGAAATCAGAAGCTTTTCTCGCCGGCGCGCGCAGGTTTTCAGCCATATTTGTTGATCTTTTTCTGGTGGTCATATCATATTTTCTTGCATACATCATCAGGTTTGAAGGCAGCTTAAGTCAGGGGGAGATGCGTCAGTTCGTTGTTACTCTTCCGATTGTGGTAATTGTAAAGATGGCGGCTTTTTATTATTTCGGTCTTTACCTGACGTCTTCCAGGCATGTGGGGATCCGTGATTTTATGAACATCGCAAAAGCTGTTTTTTCAAGCTGTGTTATTGTCGTCTTTGTTATTCTCATGGTTTCAAGGTTTCAGTTTTATTCAAGGACACTTTTTTTTATCGATGCCATGCTCGCGCTTATTCTTATAGGCTCCGCCCATTTTTCCCAGCGTCTGTTAAGGGAGTATCTTGAGAATATTTCTTCTGCAGGCAGAAGGGTGCTGATAATCGGTGCCGGTGACGGCGGCGATATGCTTTTAAGGGAGATAAAAAATAACGCCTCAATCAATTTTCAGGTGATGGGTTTTTTGGATGATGACCCGCACAAGCAGGAGAGCCTGATACAGGGGGTACGGGTCATCGGAAGGGTCGATGATGTTGAAAAGATATCAAAGAAAGTGGGGGCAGACGAGATCATTGTTGCCATGCCGTCTGTTCCCGAATCAAGGGTTGAAAACATTATTTCTCTGTGCAGAAAAAAAGATCTTATTTGCAGACAATTTTCTTCTTCGGCTTTTTTTTATGATGAAAATAAAAAAAACACTTAATGAAAACTGTTTTTATCCGAAATGAACTCAAGTGCACAAGTACATATAAAAGCATTAAAAAAGAGGATAAAGAATATCTTCATGTCTTTTAAAATGATAATAAATCTTGTTATGTAATAAGCTTTTTCTTTTAAAGCAAGACAATCCGCATTATGGGGGTATCTTAAACGATGAAAAATAAGCATAAGATTTTGATTTATCATGGTTTTAAATTAAGTCCCGGGCAGAAATTCAGGTGGCACAGCTTTTGTATATTATTCTTTGATAATGTAAATAAAATGGAATGTGAGCTTTGAAGATTGAACGTTTATATATGGTTTAATATTTGAAAAATACCTGCTGTAATTGATGCGAATAATTAATAAATTTATATTAGTTTTCAGGACTTTATCAAAGCTGAACCTGTTTCTGACTTTAAACCTTATTTTGAAAAATAATTTACAAAAAAGCTTGACAAGTGATACCTGAATTCGGTAATAAATTAAGTATCATCTATAAATAATA
>CAYLYF010000006.1:4593-67383 GCA_964387595.1 uncultured Thermodesulfobacteriota bacterium
CTTGACAAGTGATACCTGAATTCGGTAATAAATTAAGTATCATCTATAAATAATAAATTATATAAAGGTATCATGACAATTCTGCATGATAGTTGTAAGGTATCATATTTATATTCTATATAAAAAAGTACATATTTACGGACATAAATTTAACAGATAAAAACAAACTATAATATATAACGTTATTTATAAAGGAGGTGATGGAAAACAGGGAATTCAATTTTCTGTAAAGAAAGTCTAAGTTTTTAGTTTTTAACTTGTTATAAACATTAGTGAAAGGAGAACAGGAATGAAAAAGAAGCTTTTGGCAGTATGTACCAGCTTTTTGATGGCAGTAGCGTTTTTCAGCGTTGCTGTAACATCGGCCGTTGCAGCAGAGATGGCTGATCCCGGGATTTATATTGAGAAGTCTGCAGACTCAGCTCGGGTTTATCCCGGGGAAATTCCAGGTGGAGATTATCTGCGCTTCAGAGCGCTGTTTCTCACTGAAGATGGAACGCCCGCAGCTACATTTAAGGGCGTAGACATTGAAAACTGTAATATCAATATTACCCTTGACAATGCGACACTGGAAACAAAAAAAGAAAATGTAGAAATCGCTTATGTCGGTTCAGCTGTTGAGCCTAAGGATATTACCTTTGCCGCACTGGATGCTGCAGCTGGAAACCCCGATGCAGACGCTTCTTTTGAGTTCGCGATCAGTGTTGATGCTGTAAGAACAACAGGTACCGGTATCCTGACCCTTACACTTGACAACGGTACTGCAACCGTAACTGAATCACTAAACATCAGTTTTAAGGTTACAGCACCACTGGCAAACGGTTATGTGGTTAGAACAGGTGAAGCAACCTCAATTGAGGTGGGTGAAATAGTTATTCCTGCAACTACAGAAGATGACGCCGAAATGGTGTTTCCTGAAACAGACGTTAGTGTAACTGTTTTCGCAGTGTACAGTCCTGATAATGGAAAGACTAATATTTTTACAGATAATGTTCCTGTAGGTGCTGCTAGTGTTACGGTCACTGGACGAGCCACGGATTATGGCGATGTTTTGATGAAAGCTATTCCAGAAGTTGAATTAACTGATGGTAAAAGCGTTCCCCAGACCCTCGCGATTACCGATCTTAAAATTCCGGAGTGCCTGACCCAGTATGCGCTTGCAAATGCGACACTGGAGGGTTCAGATCACATTGATGAAATGAACACTATGTTTACCCAAGGTATCATGGTGACCTGGTCGGCAATCTCTTCTGTTACCCGTGAGATCGGTCCTGGAGAAGATGATACCGATGGCGGGACAGATGGTGCGATTGTTGAAGCCGGTGATATTATCGGTACATTGAGCACTGATATCACAGTGCATGGTGTGTCCAGTATTGATGAAATCAAGATGGTTGCTCTTCCGGTTAATGCTGTGAAGAACGGAGCTCCAGTGATAGTCAGTGTTGGCACAGTGCTTAACGGTAATGTTGACGGTGTAGCCGGTGGTGCTGAAGTCGAGGTCTCACCACTTGACGCATATCTTCTTCTGGATGCTCCAGAAGAACAGCCCGCAACTTTCACGGCGGTCTGTAACACAACCGGTTACATGTACGGCGCGCTAATGGGATGGGATACCTATGACAATCCTGCTCCGGTTGCACTTTCAACTGGTTCAACGTTCCCGATGAGTGTTGATCTGACGCATATTACTGACATGAGTGCTGGTGATGGCAAAGATCTCGAGACTGTTGTTCCTAGCCAGGCATTTGTTCCTTTTGCTATTCACAATGATAACGACACGGACATCTTCGAGGTGTATGTCGCCGATATTGCAACAGGTGCTGAAACTACTAGAATAAAATGCTTTGGCGAAGGTAACGGTATTAAATTTACGGGTGTAGCCTCTGCAACTCAAACTTTCGCTACCATTGACTTTGCTGATCCCACTGCAGGTTCAGTTGAGGCGACACTCGGCGTTCAGGGATTGGACAATCAGACCTATACGATCACAAAGTCTCTTTACCTGGATCCTGTTGCCGGTACTCAGGGAGAGTTGGAAATTACAGAAACAGATCTATTGCTTTCAAATGCATATCTTGCAGAAGCAGAGTACAATATTAATACAGCGATAACTGCTGACACCATCGCGCTTTATGTGCTGCAGGGAGAAAACGACGCATGGATGATCACTTCTAACGCGATCACAGAAGCTATAGTGGCAAGCGACACAGTCGCATCAGTTGAACTGGAGCATCCTGGTCTTGTCGCAAATGTTGTTGTTGGTACACTTGGGAGCAACAATAAGATAAGCTTTGTTGACATGTACAAAGCCTATGACGCGCTTGGAAATGAAGTTGCTGCCCCTGCCGGTCTTCAGGCACTTCCGGTTGATTCAGCAGGCGCTGAACTGACCACACCATGGGCTGAGGGCGAAGTTGATGACCTGACAATGAACTACCTGTTAAACTTTTCAGCTGTTCCGGCAGATGGAATTGGTTACGTTCAGCTGCGTTCCTTCCTTGATGATACTGTCACCGGCGACCCCATTAAAACCAATATCCGCATAATCAGCGGTTATGAGTTCTCACCGGTTCTGTCCGCGGCAGCGGGTTGGAATATCCCTGTTCTGGTTAACCTTATTGACCAGGCCGGGAAACGCGTAGCACCGGTTGATCTGTCAACATACACGGTAGAAATAACTACAGATAATGCTTCAACTACCGTAGCAACGTCTCCTGCAACCATTACCTCAGAGGAGTCTAAGGGTGACCTGTTTGCTGCTGAAGTGTTTGTCATTGATCCAGCAGCAAGCCTTGTTGTTGATGATACAATAGTTGTTTCAGCTTCGGCTAATGGTTTTCTCGGTTTAAAAACATACTCCATTGTTCTTGATGTTGCTGTAGACATAGAAAAACCGACAATTAATATAGATGATGTTACTGTCGGAACATGTACAATTATCATTCCTGTAGAAGATAATGTAGGTGTTGATATTGCTGCTACATATGAAACTCTAACAGTAGAGGATTCTACACAGACTGATGTTACTAAAGATTGTGAAGATATTAGTGACGCAAACGGTACAGAAATAAAGGTTGACGTAAAAAATCTCAGTAATGGTCTTTACACTATTTCCATAACTGCTATTGATCTGAGGGGGAATGAGGCTGCAGAAGAGACAATTACATCGGTTTTTGTTTCAGGCTGCGGAGAAAATGCTGCGTCATGCTTTAGTGTATCTCCGACATATCTGCTAGAAGGTACAACCGGAGATGTTCTTATCGCCGGTATCAATACTACATTTGATAATACAACAGTAGTAACAGGATGTTCAGATGTAACTGTCGGTACTATTACGCTTACTTCCGATAATAAACTTACGGTTAGCGTGACTGCTGGAGAAGTGGATTCTGATACAACCTGTAACCTGACAGTCTCTACCGGTGATGAAGTATTCACCTGTACAGGCGAATTTGAAATTCAGGATGTACCTGTTGAATGCCTTAGTGTAGCTCCTAAATATCTGGCAGAAGGTACAGAAGGAGATGTTTTTATCTTCGGTACCAATACTACATTTGATAATACAACAGTAGTAACAGGATGTTTAGATGTACATGTCGGTAATTGGACGATTACTTCCCCGACTGAACTTATGGTTAGCCTGACTGCTTATGATGTGGATTGGGATAAACCCTGTAACCTGACAGTCTCTACCGGTGAAGAAGAAATAACCTGTACAGCCGCATTTGAAATTCAGGATGTACCTGTTGAAGGTGTATGTCTTAGTGTCGCTCCGACATCTCTGACAGAAGGTACAACCGGAGAGGTTGTTATCACCACCAATACTTCATTTGATAGTACATCAGTAGTAACAGGATGTTCAGATGTAACTGTCGGTACTTGGTCGATTACTTCCGAGACTGAACTTACGGTTACCCTGACTGCTGGGGATGTGGATGAAGATACAACCTGTGACCTGACAGTCTCTACCGGTGATGAAGAAATAACCTGTACCGGCAAATTTCAGATTCAGGATGTACCTGTTGTAAGTGGATGTCTTAGTGTCGCTCCGATATCTCTGGCAGAAGGTACAACCGGCGATGTTGTTATCACCGGTACCAATACTTCGTTTGATAGTACAACAGTAGTAACAGGATGTTCAGATGTAGAAGTCGGTACTGTTACGATTACTTCCGAGAATGAACTTACGGTTACCCTGACTGCTGGAGATGTGGATTCTGATACAACCTGTGACCTGACAGTCTCTACCGGTGATGAAGAAATAGCCTGTGTAGGCAAATTTCAGATTCAGGATGTACCTGTTGTAGTTGAAGGTGAATGTCTTAGTGTCTCTCCGACATCTCTGACAGAAGGCACAACCGGAGATGTTTTTATCTTCGGTACCAATACTTCATTTGATAGTACAACAGAAGTAACAGGATGTTCAGATGTAACTGTCGGTGCTTGGACGATTATTTCCGAGACTGTACTTAAGGTTACCCTGACTGCTGAAGATGTGGATGAAGATACAACCTGTAACCTGACAGTCTCTACCGGTGATGAAGTCTTCACCTGTACAGGCGAATTTCAGATTCAGGATGTACCTGTTGAAGGTGTATGTCTTAGTGTCGCTCCGACATCTCTGAAAGAAGGTACAACCGGCGATGTTGTTATCACCGGTTCCAATACTTCATTTGATAGTACAACAGTAGTAACAGGATGTTCAGATGTAACTGTCGGTGCTGTTACGATTACTTCCGATAATGAACTTACGGTTACCCTGACTGCTGGAGATGTGGATTCTGATACAACCTGTAACCTGACAGTCTCTACCGGTGATGAAGTCTTCACCTGTACAGGCGAATTTCAGATTCAGGATGAACCTGATGTATCTTGTGAGATCACCGTATCTCCTTCGAGCGTCACAAAACGTTTACTCTTTCCGAGACTGGCTACTTTCACAGTCACCGGAAATGAGAGCTGTGATACTCTTGGAGATTCATCGGTAACTTTCAGTGATACAAGGATATGGCCTTTGCGCCTGAGAGAGACTTCTGATGGCTCACTGGAAGTCACGGTCGTTGTATGGCCTCGCGCAACTGTTGGACCAGTCACTATGACCGTTGGTGATGAGACAACAATGATCACAGTGAACGCATTCGGTTCATAAACATTAAAAACCGATGATCGGTTCAGTCCGGTAAAATGATAAAACAAGGGTCCGGGGGCGCAATGCTTCCGGACCTTTGTTTTTTCTTGAGAAAATAGAGGACTGTGCTATTATTAGAAAAATTTATAAGCACAAATATAGTACGTTTTTGACTAAGTGTTTGAACTAACAAACCTTATAACATCGGAACACAAAATGAATAAAGTTGAGGATGGATATTTGATTGTATTGTTAATCCTTCTATTTTTATTAATTATACCTTTTTCATCGGCTGCAGAGGATGACAGTGATATCGTTGAAAAGAATCTTTTTAGCCCGGAGAGAGAAAAATGGATAATGGAGCCTCCTGTTAAAAAAAAGACGGCTTCGAAGGGAAAAAAGGGTAAGGTCGACAATATCATACTTTCAGGGACAATCGTTTCTGACCGGTTAAAATCCGCGGTTCTTGCTTTAAGCACTAAAAGAAAACCCGGTAAGTCATCGATCTATATGGAAGGGGATTACATGAGCGGGTATCTTTTAAAAGAGATATCAGAGCGAAATGTTGTTTTGCAGGATGTACAGTCCGGAGAGGATTATGTGATCTTTCTAAATGACGAAAAAAAGAACAGGACAGCAGTTAAGACAGAGATAAAGGATATTTCAAAACAGGTGAGCAGTGACCGGGCTTCAGAAAGATCAAAAAAAGATCTTAAAAAAGGAAAAAAATTAGTAAGTAGACCCGCTGAGACTGATTCAATATTAAAAGACCGGCTGAATCAGAGCTTTGATATACTGGAAAGAAAAAAAAGCAGTCTGGTCTTGAAACAGACGGAAAACGACATGAAAAAGCTTAAAAAAATCTTACCGCAGATGTCCGCTAAGGATAAAAAAGAGTTTAGGGTGATGAAGAAAAGATTTAGTGATCTTAAGAAGAAAAATAAATAAAATAGACTGCTGCTAAAAAATATATTTTTGAGAAGAGGTACTATCGTATTTGACTTTTTAATGGGGCTGGTTGGATCTGTGTTATACGTCAGTGCTCGATTCGTATCCTCCGTAAACGGGGGGAGTAAAGCTGTTCTCTCTTATGTCTGAGTCAATGGATGGAGCTGTCTGTTTTTCTATACGGGAGCAGATTGTTTAGACCTGATCGTCAGCCATGATCTTAATTGACATGGTTTTTTTTACAGGTAAATAAGCTGTTGACGTTTTTCGATGATTTCGCTGATGCGGGACAGGCTTTGGGTATTTAAATTTTATTTCATGGTTTGATCGCTTGATCCCGCCAATTGGGGAGGAATAAAGCGAAACATTCCGGTAAAGGATTTTATTGATGGCGTACAGGATAGAGGTTGGATATAAAGAGGGGGTAAGAGATTCTCTCGGTGAAAAGATTTTAAAAAAAATAAAGAGTGAAACGGGTGATGAAATAGCAAAGGTTAAGACCGTTGAGGTGTATACCTTTGATATGGCGCTTTCTTTTGACGAGAGAGAAAAGCTTGCTTCAGGTCCTTTTTCTGACCCGGTTATCCAGAATTACTCGATAGACAGACCGCTTTATTCCGATTTTGACTGGCTTGTTGAAGTGGGGCTGAAGCCGGGTGTTACTGATAATACGGGAAGGACAGCGCTTGAGGCTGTTTCCTGCTGTCTTGGCCGGAAAACAACAGCCGTTGATAAGGTCTATGCTTCACGGCAATATCTTTTTTATGGCGATATTAAAAGGCAGGAGATAGAGGACTTTGTAAGAAGTGCGCTTGCAAATGAACTGATACAGCGTTTTGACATTGCTGCAGGAAAGGACTTTGATTCTACAAAAGGGTTAAGTGTTTCTCTTCCTAAAGTGAAAGAAACGGATGAGCCGGCTGTTAATGAGATCGATTTAGATATCCCGGATGATGCGCTTGTAAAGATGAGCAGTGAAATGCTTCTTGCTCTGACCCTCGATGAAATGAGGGTCATAAAAGACTGTTTTTTAAGGCCTGAGGTTGTTTCGAAAAGGAAAGAATTAGGGCTTTCAGGGCCCGTTACGGATGTGGAACTGGAAGTTCTTGCCCAGACCTGGTCTGAGCACTGCAAACACAAGATA
This sequence comes from uncultured Thermodesulfobacteriota bacterium, assembly GCA_964387595.1. Taxonomy (GTDB): domain Bacteria; phylum Desulfobacterota; class WTBG01; order CAIYCZ01; family CAIRTM01; genus JAHEEI01. The sequence goes on from CAYLYF010000006.1 coordinate 11,817, forward strand.
TTTAATGCCCTTATTGAATATACGGATGAAAAAGGATGCAAGCATACAATAGACAGTATATTTAATACCTACATTAAGGGGTCTACCGATACCATAAGAAAAAAACTGGGTGACAGGGACTGGTGCGTTTCTGTTTTTAAAGATAACGCAGGGGTCATAAAATGGAATGATGAATATAATCTTGTTTTCAAGGTTGAGACCCACAACAGTCCTTCTGCCCTCGATCCTTATGGCGGTGCGCTTACCGGTATTGTGGGAGTGAACCGTGATACGCTGGGTACCGGAAAAGGGGCTAAGCTTATATTTAATACGGATGTATTCTGTTTTGCATCGCCTTTTCATGACAAAAAGCTGCCGCCGAGAATTCTTCATCCCAGGCGTATATTTGAAGGGGTGAGAGAAGGGGTCGAGCACGGCGGCAATAAGAGTGGGATTCCCACGGTTAACGGCAGTCTTGTTTTTGATGAAAGATTTATGGGAAAACCCCTTGTTTACTGCGGTACCGCAGGAATCATGCCGTCTGAAATTCTTTCTGAGCCTTCGGCGGAAAAGGATATTGAGCCTGGAGACCTTATTGTTATGGCGGGCGGCAGGATAGGCAAAGACGGAATACACGGTGCAACTTTTTCATCAGAAGAATTCCATGAAGGCTCTCCGGTTACGGCTGTTCAGATCGGGGACCCGATCACCCAGAAACGAATGGCTGATTTTATTATGGAGGCAAGGGATGCGGGGCTGTACAGATGTATAACCGATAACGGCGCCGGAGGTCTTTCTTCATCCATCGGAGAGATGGCTGAGTTTTGCAACGGGTGCGATATGGACCTTGCAAAAGCACCGCTTAAGTACAGTGGACTTCAGCCCTGGGAGATACTTGTTTCAGAGGCGCAGGAAAGGATGTCCTTTGCGGTGTCTTCTGATAAGATTGACACGTTTCTCCGCCTTGCTTCCGAGATGAATGTGGAGGTGTCTGTCTTGGGGACTTTTACCGACAGCGGCTATTTCCACATTCGTTACAATGAAAAAACGGTTGCTTATATGGGAATGGATTTTCTTCATAAAGGACTGCCTGCGATGCAGCTTAAGGCCGGGTGGATCCCGCCTTCTTATGAGGACCCTGTCATTGAAGAAACTTCAGACCTTACGGATGTTTTGAAAAATATTCTTTCCCGTCTTAATATATGCAGTAAAGAGACTGTTGTGCGGCAGTATGACCATGAAGTCCAGGGGGGAAGTGTGATCAAGCCGCTTTGCGGCGCTGAAGATGACGGGCCCAGTGACGCGGCTGTTGTTAGACCGGTGCTTGACAGTATGCGCGGGGTTGTCGTGAGCCATGGTATATGTCCCCGCTATTCGGATATCGATACCTATCACATGATGGCATGTGCGATCGATGAGGCGTTTCGTAACTATATTTGTTCAGGCGGCAGCCTTGAAGGTGTTGCGGGCCTTGACAATTTTTGCTGGTGTGATCCGGTGGCATCTGAAAAGACACCGGACGGTGAGTACAAACTGGCACAGCTGGTACGCGCGAATATGGCACTTTATGACTATACAACAGCATATATGATTCCCTGTATCTCAGGCAAGGACAGTATGAAAAATGATTATGTTATTGCCGGACACAAAATATCCATTCCGCCTACGGTTCTTTTTTCAATTATTGGAAGAATTGAAGATGTCAGCAAAGCCCAGACCATGGATGCCAAACAGGCGGGAGATATTGTGTATGTGCTGGGCGAGACATTTGATGAACTTGGCGGGTCTGAATATTTTGCAATGAACCATGCTGTGGGTAAAAAGGTTCCTGCTGTGAATTCAGAAAAAGCGCTTGTGCTTTACACCGCAGTAGAAGATGCAATAAAAAACAGGCTGTTACGGTCCTGTCATGACTGCTCTGACGGCGGTCTTGGCGTGACTCTTGCTGAGACATCGTTTGCGGGCGGTCTAGGCCTGGAGATAGATTTGACAAAGGTTCCGTATCAGGGTCAAAAAAGAAATGATTATCTGCTTTTTTCAGAATCTCAAAGCCGGTTTTTAGTGACCGTGGCGCCGGCGAATAAAGATGAGTTTGAAAAGGCCTTAAAAGGAAATGTTTTTGCTGAGATCGGTGAGGTTACGGAGAAAAAATGTTTTGTGGTTAAAGGTCTTGATGGAAATATGATTATTAATGATGATATTTACGCTTTTAAAGAGGCCTGGCAGCAAACGCTTAAAGATATGGGTTGAAAGCAGTTAATGGCTAATGGTGAATAGATAACAGCTATTCGTGGATTAATGAGAAAGGGTGTAATGGCAAAAAAAGTACGGGCGATCGTAATTACCGGTAACGGTATAAACTGTGAGATGGAAATGGCGCATGCCTGCAGGTTGGGGGGGGCTGATGAGGTGGAGATCGTGCATATCTCAAGGCTTTTAAGCGGTGAGAAGAATCTTTCGGATTTTCATTTTCTTAATCTTCCCGGCGGGTTTGTTGATGGTGATGACCTGGGTTCAGCAAAGGCCAATGCCGCACGGTTCAGGTATGCAGAAACCGCACAGGGGGAGTCGCTTTTTTCCCAGGTCAGAAATTTTATAAACGACGGAAAGCTTATACTGGGTATTTGTAACGGGTTTCAGCTGCTTGTAAAGCTGGGGCTTGTGCCTTCGCTCAAGAATGACTATATGTCACAGGATGCTACGCTTACCCATAACGATTCAGGCAGATTTGAAGACCGCTGGGTATATTTGAAAATAAACGAAAACTCGCCATGTGTCTTTACCCGCGGGATCAAAGAAATATATCTGCCCGTAAGACATGGTGAAGGAAAGATCGTGGTGAAAGATGAAAAAACGCTGAAAGAAATATGGGACCGGAATCTTATTGTAGCACAGTACAGTGATGAGACCTGCAAAACGCCATGCTTTGATTATCCCCTGAACCCGAACGGCTCCATAGATGCTATTGCAGGCATGTGTGATTCAACCGGCAGGGTTTTGGGTATGATGCCTCATGCGGAAGCATATATTCACTATACAAATCATCCGAGATGGACCCGGGGCAATGTTCCTGAGGAGGGGATGGGCGTCAAAATATTTAAAAATGCGGTCGATTATTTAAAAAGCACTTTATAAATGATAAGCGTTTCAGGAGTTAATATATATTAATAGTAAAAATACGCTGATATTATGAGGTCTGTTAATCCCAGATATATGAAAGGAGTACTGCTATGAAAAAGAGAGTATTTCTGCTTTCTGCTTCTCTTATAGCCTTTTTACTTGTTTACGGGGTTGCCTTTGCGCAGGCTGATAGTGAAATACCTGCTATTGATGTAGACGGAATAACATATGGTGACTGCACCATCATGATCCCTGTTACGGATGATCAGGGGGTTGATGCTGAAGCGACAAAAGACACGATTGAAATACGGGTTAAGAAGAACTCAAAGGGGTTTTAGTGCTATGAAAAGAACAGAGGTAGGGTACTGTCCGTATTGTGGCTCAGGTCTTGAAGTGAAGCATGCTGAGGGAAGGGATAGACCGGTCTGTAAAGCGTGTAAAGCGATATATTATATAAATCCGCTTCCTGCGGCAACTTCCCTTGTTATAAATGAAAAAAGACAGCTATTGCTGGGTAAGCGACTGGTGGAGCCGGCAAAAGGGCAGTGGTGCCTCCCCGGAGGGTTTGTGGAGCTGGACGAATCTATGGAGCAGGCAGCGCTTCGAGAGCTTAAGGAAGAGACGAGCCTTTCAGGAAAGGCAATCTCTTTTGTGGGTTGTACCTATCAGAAGAGCGATTTTTACGGTGGCGTTATAATCTTCGGTTACCGGGTGGAGATCCTCGGGGGAGAGATGGAAGCAGGGGATGACATGGAGGAACTTGAATATTATGATCTTGACGGTCTGCCGCCGGTGGCCTTTGATGCTCACATCTATCTTATCGATCAGCTGAAACAGCAGCTACTAACTGAAAACAGTTAATAGCTGATCGTTAATTGATTCCCCGTTGATATGCTTCTGTTAAAAAAACCGGACATCCGCCTTTGGCAGATTTCCGGTTTTGCAGTTTTTAGGGGAATCATATTTCAGGTGTCATTCCGCATTTAATGCGGGAACTATTTTTGGAGTTTGTTTTAAGCTGACAGCTGTTAACTATTAGCTGTTATTAGAATTCCCAGGCCCCCTCCTGATTCAAAACTTTAATGGCGCAGAACTCACCGCACATGGTGCAGACATCGCTGTCTTCCGGTGCTCTTTTGGCACGCATGCTCTCGGCGCGTTCAGGATCAAGGGAAAGTCTTACCTGTCCTTCCCAGTCCATGTTTTTTCTGCATTTTGCCATTTGTATGTCACGTTCCATCGCGCCGCTAACCCCCTTGGCAATGTCTGCTGCATGGGCAGCGATCTTTGATGCGATTACACCTTCGCGGACATCTTCGATCGTCGGAAGCCTGAGATGCTCGGCGGGGGTGACATAGCAGAGATAATCAGCACCATATGAACCGGCAATTGCGCCGCCGATTGCCGCGGTGATGTGGTCATATCCGGGAGCGCAGTCTGTGACAAGCGGTCCAAGGACATAAAAAGGTGCACCGTGACATAGACGTTTCTGAAGTAAGATGTTTGCTTCGATCTGGTTGATCGGTACATGCCCCGGTCCTTCGATCATGACCTGCACGCCGCGTTCAAGCGCGCGCTGGGCAAGTTCGCCCAGTGTTATCAGTTCCTGAACCTGACCGCGGTCTGTTGCATCGGCCAGGCATCCCGGTCTCATGGCATCCCCTAAACTTAAGGTCATATCGCATGTTTCCGCGATGTCAAGCAGTCGGTCATACTGTTCATAAAGGGGATTTTCTTTTTTATTATGTATCATCCATGCAACCGTAAAAGATCCGCCGCGGCTGACCACATCCATGATACGGCCCTCATTTTTAACCCGGGATGCAGCTTCTTGGGTCATTCCGCAATGAACGGTGACAAAGTCCACGCCGTCTTCAGCCTGTTCTTCAATAGCTTTAAACAGGTCATCTGCTGTCATGTCAACAATCGCTTTTCCCCTGCGGGTGGCTTCGATACCGGCCTGATAAATAGGTACGGTTCCGATGGGTACATTTGCGCGTTTTATGACTTCACGTCTTATTGCGGTGATATCTCCGCCGGTACTCAGATCCATGACCGTATCGGCTCCCGCTGCTATGGACACATCAAGTTTTTCAAGCTCTTCTTCCACATCCATGCAGTCTTTTGAAGTTCCGATGTTGGCATTGATCTTTGTCTTTAACCCTTTGCCGATTCCCATGGGCCTGGCATTTTTGTGATTTTCACTAACCGGAATAATAATGCGGCCCGCTTTGATCTCTTCAATAAGATATTCTTCTGAAACTTTCTCATCTTGAGCGACCTGTTTGAGGCCGGGGGTGATTTCTCCATTTTGTGCACTTTTAATAAGCATTCTTTTTCCTCTTTCTTTTATTCTCTTATTAAGCTACTGGATGCCGGGTTAGGATTACATCCTTACTTTTAAACTATTTTTGAGATGCTGATTATTTTACCGGCGACATCTGCCGGATCGGTTCCGAGTACTCTTACTATGGGTTCTTTTCCGATTCCGCCCCGGTCAAAGATGATGTCCGGAACAGAACCTTTGTCATGGATCGCTTTTTCAGTTCCCCATTCCATGGTTGATCCTTCAAGTTCTTTTACGCTTGGGGGTTCTTCACTCCGCTTGAATTCGCCAATGGTAAAACCAAGCTTTCTGCAGGCCTCTATGATCTCATTTCTGTATGCGATGTTCATTACAGAACGCACATGTCTGTTGTGTTTAAAGGCGGTTAAGATCACTTTTGCAATGTGACGCGACGCACCCGGTTCAGGGGCTGAAATTGTTGTGATGCTGTCTTTGTATCTGATGATCCTTCCGGGAAAGGCGATCACATCTTCAGGCCCGCTTCCAGCCGGAGTGATGTACCCGAAATTTGACTGAATCTCAGGAATCAGTCTGCCTATCTTTATTCCTTTCAGAAGGGCAGTGCTTTTTGAAAGCGCTTTTGCGCAGTGATAAATTTCAGCATCCTGTGAGACAGCGGCAAAAGGGTTTGTTGGACCGTGACCGCTTCCAAGGGGCAATGAAAATTTAATTGCGGTGGTGATAAATTCTTTTGCGTTTTTTACCGCTTCAAATGGGGAAGCGCCTTTGGCAAGTTCAGTTGCTATTGCAGCAGATAGGGTGCAGCCGGTGCCGTGGGTGTTTTTTGTGTTTATTCTTTTTCCGGGAAATTCAAAAAATGATTTTCCATCATAAAGAATGTCGACCGGGTCTCCTTTGAGGTGTCCTCCTTTTATCAGGACATTTTTTGCGCCCAGCCCAAATATTTTTTCAGCAGCCTTTTTCATGCTGCTGATAGAATCAACTTTTATGCCTGTGAGCGCTTCTGCTTCGTCAAGATTCGGTGTTATTATAAAGGACAGGGGCAGAAGCTCTTTTTTAAGGGTATTAAGTGCTTCATCTTTAAGAAGGGTGTTTCCGGTTTTTGATAAGATCACAGGGTCTATAACAACATAAGGAATATGGTATTCCCTGATTTTTGCGGAAATGGTTTTTACGGCAGCACTGTCAAACAGCATTCCGGTTTTGACTGCATCGGCGCCGATGTCTTTAAGCACAGCATCAAGCTGTTTTTCAAGAAAGTCCTGAGGTACCGGATGGATGTCCTCTATGCAGACGGTATTCTGGGCTGTCAGCGCTGTGACTGCACTTAACGCATAACCCCCAAGAACAGTTATTGCTTTGATGTCTGCCTGTATGCCTGCTCCGCCGCATGAATCCGAAGCTGCTATGGTGAGTATTTTTTTCATGAATTTTCCGATAAAACAGGACGCTTCCTGCTAGGCGCGTCTTACATAACTCTTTGAATTTCCATAGGATATCAAAAACAGGGACTTATATCAAGATATTTCTTTTTTCACTTGTCTGATTGTTAAGTTAATGGTATTTTGTTCAAATATATTAATATTTTTATTGATTCATAATCTGCTAGCAATGGAAAAATCCATGGATACAATTGGTGCGATCTTAAAAGAAGCGCGGTTAAAACAGAAAAAAAGCATTGATGATATTGTAGAGACAACCAAAATTACCAAGGCAAGTATTACAGCTATTGAGTCTGACAGTTTTGAGTTTTGTCCGGGGCATGCATATACAAGGGCTTTTATAAAAATTTATGCTGAAGAACTTATGCTGGATGCTGAAGAACTGGCTGTTATGTATGACCGTAAAATGTCCGGAGAAAACGGTATTGATAGTAAAATGAAACCCATTTCAAAAATGGGGTCAAATTTTCTTCCGGGCGATAAAAAAATAATCTCAGTTGTCATCATTTGTCTTATTGCGTCACTTTTGTTCTTCTTTGGATACGGGAAAGACGTTGCCGTAAAAATAAAAAAGGAAACACCTGCAAAAGCCGAAAAAAAACCGGTAAATAAAATTATCATAACAAAAGATGAAAAGATTAAAAAAGAATTAGCCGTAAAAAGCGAGAGTTTAAGAGCCTCCAAATTTTTAAAGGTCGAAAAAGAGGATCCAGCCGATGAGAAATTAAAGTCTGAGGTCAAAATAAAAGAGCCGGGAAAAGAAGTTTTAATTGAAACCAGGGAGGAATCGCCTGCCGATGGATCCCCGGATGCTTTGGATGAGCCGGATAAATTTGTTGTCCGGTTCGTTGCGAGAGACCTGACCTGGGTTAAGATCGTTGCTGATGATGAACCTTCAGAGGTGATGCTGAGGGCCGGGGACTCATACAGCAAGAGTGCTGTTAAATCCATGCGGGTCAGGATCGGTAATTCAGGCGGTATCTCTCTGTTTTATAATGATATTCCCATCGGGTCGCCCGGAAAAATCGGTGAGCCTGTTAACCTCCTGTTCCCTGAGGCTGCTGAAAATTTAAAGAAATTTGAATAAACACTGCGGCTAAGCAGTTTATGGCGAAGAGCTGACAGCCTTCTTGTTGACAGCCGTTAGTTGCAGTTTTACTATCAGCGATTAACTGTTTTTAACCCGCTTTTTTCAAGGTACCAGTCGTAGAACTTTCCGATTCCTGTTTTAATATCTACTTTGGGCTCCCAGCCCAGATTTTTTATTCTTGAAATATCAAGCTGTTTTTTTGGCGTTCCGTCAGGCTTTGATGTGTCCCAGCTTATATTCCCGGAAAAACCGATAGTTTCACGTACGATCTCAGCCATCTCTTTGATAGTGGCATCTTTTCCGGCTCCAATGTTTACAAATTCACCAATATCTTCTGCAGAATGTTTTTCCATGATTAGGATACAGGCCTGTGCCAGGTCATCTGAATACAGAAATTCCCTAAAGGGAGATCCGGTTCCCCATAACAGTACTTTATCTTTGCCTGCTTTAATATTGTCGGGTATTTTTCCAAAAATCTCTTCATCTTTATTTATCTGATCGATGTTGTTTTCGCTGTAAAGTTTGGCAAGATGAATTTTTCTTAAAATTGCCGGAAGTACATGAGAGTTTTCAAGATTGAAATTATCATTGGGGCCGTAAAGATTTGTAGGCATTACAGAAACAAAATCAGTGCCGTATTCCTCGTTATAGTAACGGCACATTTTGATCGCGGATATCTTAGCTATAGCATAAGGTTCATTGGTCGGTTCAAGCGGACCGGTTAGAAGAAAATCTTCTTTAAGCGGCTGGGGCGCCAGGCGTGGATAGATGCAGGAAGAGCCCAGGTTGAGAAGTTTTTTTACCCCTGAGCGATGCGCACTGTTGATCACATTTGAAGCGATTATGATATTGTCGTATATGAACTGCGCCTTGTAGGTATTGTTTGCAAGTATTCCTCCGACTTTCGCTGCTGCAAGGAACACATATTCCGGTTTTTCCTGTTCAAAAAAGGCTTCTGTATCTGCCTGTCTTTTAAGATCAAGTTCGTTTAGTGTGCGGGTGATTATATTATTAAACCCTTTTTGCTTCAGGTTTCTTATTATACTGCTCCCCACAAGACCGATATGTCCGGCGACATATATTTTTGAGTCCTGTTTCATAGTTCATGCCTTTCTGTTATGTCAAAGCCGTGGCGTTTTAGATGTGCGTCCCTTCCTGAAATGTCAAGATCATTTAATGTCATTTCAGATATCATCTCATCAAAGCTTATTCTGGGTTCCCAGTTAAGTTCTTTTTTTGCCTTTGATGCGTCACCGAGCAGTATGTCAACTTCAGTAGGTCTGAAATAGCTTTTGTCTATCTCTATAATGGTATTTCCTTTTTTTAGTTCTTCTATCCGGTATTTTTCTATAAGCTTTTCTGTGTCTGGGTTGTCGGGTTTGACGATATCATCAATGATGCCTTTTTCTTCAAGGCCGTTTCCCTTCCATGAGATGATGATGCCCAGTTTTTTAAATGCAATTTCCGCAAGTTCTCTTATCGTCCTTGTCTTTCCGGTGGCAATAACATAGTCATCCGGTCTGTCGTTTTGAAGTATCAGCCACATAGCTTCGATAAAATCCTTTGCATGGCCCCAGTCCCGTTTTGAATCAATGTTTCCGAGAAAAAGTTTATCCTGCAGGCCGAGTGCTATCCGGGCGGCTGCACGTGTTACTTTCCGGGTAACAAAGGTCTCACCCCTGAGCGGTGATTCATGATTGAAAAGGATCCCATTTGAGGCAAAGATATTATAGGCTTCTCTGTAATTAATGGTTATCCAGTATGAGTAGAGTTTTGCAACGCCGTATGGGCTCCTGGGATAAAACGGGGTGGTCTCTTTCTGGGGGATCTCCGCAACTTTGCCATACAGCTCGCTTGTGGATGCCTGGTAAAACCTTGTCTTTTTTTCCAATCCCAGGATCCGTATCGCCTCAAGTATTCTCAGTGCTCCGACAGCATCTGTATTGGCCGTGTATTCCGGGGTGTCAAATGAGACCTTCACATGACTCTGTGCACCAAGATTGTAGATCTCGTCAGGCTGTACTTCCTGAATTATCCTTATAAGATTTGTAGAATCAGACAGGTCACCGTAATGGAGTGAGAACCTTACATCTTTTTCGTGAGGATCCTGGTAAAGGTGGTCGATCCTGTCAGTATTAAAAAGAGAAGACCTTCTTTTTATCCCGTGTACGCGGTAACCTTTATCTAAAAGAAAACTGGAAAGATATGCGCCATCCTGACCGGTTACGCCTGTTATAAGTGCGGTTTTCATGAAATTGCCTCCTCCTCATTTTGGATATTTATTTCAAACATGATAACCGGACCGGTTCTTTTTTGTCAATAAATATAATTTATTGCTATAATACATGGGGGTTATTATAATACTATGTTGGCTTTTATTTTTTGCTGTTCGGTGTCTTAAAGTGCAGAGTTTAAGATGTAAGGATCAGCAGCTTTATTATTATTAATGACCTTAGTCTTTAATGCTATTTTCAGGGTTGAAAAAACGTGGCTGATAAGAAAAAACTTATAATAATTGAAGGTCCTACCGGAGTTGGCAAGACTTCTGCCGCCCTTTCCCTGGTGCGGGAGCTGCCTGTGGAGTTTATTAATGCGGATTCGATGCAGGTCTATCGGTATATGGATATAGGAACCTCAAAACCTGATCCCGGTGAGCTTTTAATTGCTCCGCATCATCTGATCTCCATCGTTGATCCGGATGAAGATTTTGATGCGGCTAAGTTTATGAGCCTGGGAAGAAAAATTATTGACGATGTTTTTTTAAGGGGTAATATACCTGTTGTTGTCGGCGGAACAGCCCTTTATGTCAGGGCGCTTACAAAGGGGATCTTTGAGGCTCCGGGAAAAAATGAGAGTTTCAGGAAAAAACTGATGGTGGTGGAAAATAAAGACCTGCATAAAAAACTGGCTGAAATTGACCCTGAAACAGCCCTAAGAGTCAATCCAAATGACAGGGTTAGGACAGTGCGTGCTCTTGAAGTCTATTTTATGACCGGAGAAAGCATAACAGCTCACCATGATAAACATAGGTTTGAAGATCAGCCCTATGACTGTCTCAGGTTATGCCTGAACAGGGACAGGGAAGCTCTTTACGGGTTGATTGAGCGGCGGGTGGAGGAGATGATGCGGCTGGGTTTTTTAAATGAAGTCGATGGCCTTCTGAATATGGGCTATTCTCCGCAGCTGAAGTCCATGCAGAGTATAGGCTACAAACAGCTGGTATGTCACCTTATTGATAAGATTTCCCTTGCAGAGTCTGTTGCACAGATAAAAACAGAGAGCCGGCGCTTTGCCAAGAGGCAGCTGACCTGGTTTAGAAAAGATCCTGATATATCATGGGTAAAATTGCCTGAAAGGAACTGTGATATAATGGATATTATTAAAAATTTCTTGAAAATTTCTTGAAAAGCAATTAAAATACATATACTTATCAACCTTACAGGTTCGACGAAGATAATCTTTCCGGTTTAACAGGATAAACATGAAAAAAAATTACAAATATTGCATCCTTTTAGTCTATTTATTTTTACTGATTTTTTCTTTTCCCTGCGGGGTGTCTTGCCAGGAGTTTAATGAAGCAGGATTTTTTGGACGCGGTATTTCAAAAATAGATAATGGTAATGTTTCTGAAGCAAGAAGAAAGGCTTTTATTGATGCTCAGGAAAAAGTGCTTATTTCTGCGGTCGGTTCACAGATGCCGGTCAGTGATATTTCAGAATATTTTCTAATGCTTAAAAAACTGTTTTTTGAGCATCCTGATATTTATCTTCAGCGGTTTAAGATCGTCAGTGAACATGCCCTTTATGACATGTATCAGGTCAATATCCATGGATTTGTTCAGCAGGAGATACTCAGACAGGACCTTGAGTCTATGGGGATTCTCGGGTCTGGAATGAAAAAGAAAAAGGTCCTGTTGATGATCGCTGAAACAGGCCTGGCTGATTCTGAAGAAGTGATGTGGTGGAATCCAGGTCAGGATGTTTCGGCTGTGGTGAGTGTTGTAAACGAAAATCTTTCTACTTATTTCAGGGACAGCGGATTTTATGTCATAGATCCTGCCGGGTTAAATCAGGGGGATCTAAGTGAGGTTAAGCCCGGACCTGACGCTGACCCGGATGAAGTGGCCAGGTTCGCGTCCAGATTTGGGGCTGATATCGCGGTCATCGGAAGGTCGGAGCTTAAAAAGACCGAAAGTCGCGGGCTTACCTCGGTCGAGAGTATTCAGTGCGGTATGAAGGCCCGTATTATCGGTGTAAGAGATGCTTCTGTTCTTGTCCAGGCCGCTACTTATAAGCTGGGGATGCATGTTGATGAATTATCTGCGGCAAGGGCAGCGGTTGAAAAAGCATCTATGCATTTGACCGGACAGATCGTTGATAAAATATATTTGAAACTTAGAAGCATTAACGGTTATATGTTCAGGCTTTCTATGGCTGAAGGTGCAGCTGAAAACGATGTTGAGAAATGGCTTGATGCACTTAAAAGCATATTACCGGATGTGGTGCCGGTTTCGATTGAAAATAAAGAAGGTCTCTGGGTCGTAAAAATAGACAGCCCCATGAAAAGGGCTGATATCGTTCAGAAGATTCTCCAGTTTGGTGCTGAAGGTTACATCACAGAACTGGTTTCAGCTGACGAGGGTATTATTGAGATGAAAATATCCTCAAAACAAGAGATTCTGCAGTAAAAAAGGTTTACATATGTCTGCATTAAAGGGAAAAGAGATCGTGCTTGGGGTGACAGGCTGTATTGCAGCCTATAAAGCTGCAGAACTGGTGCGCCTTTTGGTGAAAAGCGGTGCCAATGTCCAGGTTGTCATGACCGGGAGTGCAAAGGAATTTGTTTCACCGCTGACTTTTCAGACCTTATCCGGAAATCCGGTTATAACGGAGATGTTTAAGCTTTACCGGGAAAAAGAGATCGGTCATATTTCTCTTGCCCAGAAAGCGGATATTCTGGCCATTGCCCCGGCTACTGCGAATATTATCGGAAAGGCAGCAGGGGGGATTGCGGATGATATGCTTTCAACTGTTTTTATGGCTACCAAAGCGCCTGTTCTTTTTGCGCCGGGAATGAATGTTAATATGTGGGATAGCCCGGCTGTTCAAAAAAATATCAGTCGGTTAAAAAAACGGGGGCACTCTTTTGTTGAGCCTGGATACGGTGACCTTGCCTGCGGTGTGCAGGGAAAAGGAAGGCTGGCTGAGGTCGAGGATATTCTGGAGGAGATGCGGGTGATCCTTTCTCCTAAAGATTATAATAAAAAGCGTGTTCTGGTAACGGCAGGACCCACCCGGGAAGCACTTGATCCGGCCAGGTATATTACAAATCCTTCAACCGGAAAGATGGGCTTTGCGATTGCACGTGCTTTAAAGCGCAGAGGCGCAGAAGTGACCCTCATTAGCGGTCCCACATCACTGACGCTTCCTTGCGGGGTTAACTGCGTCAAGGTGAAAACGGCAGGGGAAATGGCTTTGGAAGTGGATAAATGCTTTGAAAATATGGAGATAATCATTAAATCTGCTGCTGTTGCTGATTACCGGCCGAGGGCAGTGTCATTTGAGAAGATAAAGAAAAAAGATGACGGGATCGTTCTTGATCTTGAGAAAACTTCTGATATCCTTTCGGCGCTTGGGAAAAAGAAAGGGACAAGACTCCTTGTGGGGTTTGCTGCTGAGACTGAAAATATTCTTGCAAACGCAGCAGAAAAACTTAAAAATAAAAATCTTGATATGATCGTTGCTAATGATATCAGCAGAAGTGATGTTGGTTTTGGTGCGGAAGATAATCAGGTTACTGTTCTTTTAAAGGACGGGACAAAAGAGCCTTTGCCAAAGATGGGAAAAGATGAAGTGGCAGATGCTTTGCTTGACAGGATTATATTATTAAAAGTCAGCGGGGAGAATAAGCAAAAGTGAGCGAGCCGGATCTTCCTGAAATACTGGAAAGCCTGAAAATACATGCTAAGTACAGTAAAGCCTGCGGAATCAAATATTTTCAGGAGTCTGAAAAACCAAAGTGCATTACTACCGAAGACAAGCAGGCTGTTCTTAATAAAATTATAGAACAAATGGGAGACTGCAAAAGGTGCAAGCTGTATTCCACACGTAAAAACATTGTTTTTGGAGAGGGGAATCCTGATGCAAGGCTTGTGTTTGTGGGGGAAGCCCCGGGCGCTGATGAGGATGTTCAGGGCCATCCCTTTGTGGGTAAAGCCGGTCAGCTTTTAACAAAGATAATAGAAGCAATAGACCTTAAGAGAAGTGATGTTTATATCGCAAATATCCTAAAGTGCAGACCCCCTTCCAACAGAAATCCTGAAGAAGATGAGATGGCGGCCTGTATCCCCTTTCTTAAAAAACAGCTTGGGGTCATAGATCCTAAGATTATATGTACCCTTGGAAATGTTGCAACCCGGGCGCTTCTTGATACGAATGCCGGGATCACAAAGCTCAGGGGTCGGTTTCATGAGCTTGCCGGTTTAAAGGTCATGCCCACCTATCATCCGTCGTATCTGCTTCGGGATCCGAGTAAAAAAAGAGAAACCTGGGAGGATATGAAGATAATAAAAAAAGAGTATTTTAAAGAGTAGGCGGATTATTGCTGCCTGCTTACTTCAAAATCACGGGGACGGTCATCGCTTAAGTCAACAATGGTGTATGCCAGCCTTTCAACGCCTGAATCCTCAAACATCTTTATAATAGCAAGGTTGATTTTTTCCCTCACAAGTTCATGCTCTTTCCATACTGTTGTTTTGGTGAAATAGTAAAGTCTTATGATCCGTGCATTGCCGTCCAGCTCTCTGAAATTTACCATGTGAAATTCCTGGTGAATGTCCTCACTTTTTTCCAGGATGCTTCGGATCCCGGAAAGGATCTGTTCCGTCTTTTCTGAGGATATGCCGTCTATTTTAAAGCTGTACTTAACCCTGCGTTTGTACATTTTTGACCAGTTTTTGATGATGGCAGTCGAGATAGAAGAATTGGGTACGATGGATAAAGTTTTGTCAAAATTTCTAAAACGGGTGCTTCTGACACCGATGTGTTCCACATCAGCATCGATTACCTTGCCGTCGTCAAGCTGTACCCAGTCGCCTTCACGAAAAAGATCATCTATATAAATAATCGCACAGCCGAACCAGCAGGCGATAATATCTCTAAAAACAAGTCCCAGGGTGATTCCCATACCGCCTAAAAGGCCAATGAGCGCAGCCGCCGTCATCCCCAGAAAGATTTCTGCTGCTTTGACAACAATAATGATGATTGCAGTGATCTTTATTGTTTTTGCAACGTAGGGAAGAAGAAGGTCGTCAAGCTCGGTTTTTGTGCGTTTTGTAAATTTTTGGAAAAATACGGTGAGTATCTCAGCGCTTTGATGAATGAACCAGCAGATGATCACAACAAGGAAAAACTGGAGCAGTTTATATATGCTTTTGTCTATCTCAGGATTAATATAAGGCAACAGGATCATTCTGCACAGCATAATACCGAAAAGTATAATAAGAAGACTTAACGGCTTTTCAGAAATTTCTATAATTGCGTCGTCAAGTGTTGTTTCTGTTTTTGCAACCAGTTTTTTCAGGTATGCCATGATCAGGTGAGAAAAAAGTTTGCGGCAGATTAAAGTCAACAGCAGGATGATCATAACCGATGTCAGTGTAGTGCCGGGTATGCCGAATAAAATATCATCACTGTTAATGATGTTAAATAGTTTGTTCATGTTTTAATTGCTCACGATGGTTTTTTTGCAGGATTGGCAAGTTCATCTTCAATGGTCTCGGGTTCATTTGTGTTGTATTGAAGAAGGGATTTTAAATGATAAAAACTTTCTTCTTTCATATTTGCAAAATAAATGGCTGTACTTTCTTCGGTCGTTCTTAATAGGGTACCGTTTATTTTGATACTTATTTCAGGGCTCAGTACAATAGTGACTTCACAGGGCGTGTCATGTTTTAAGGCAGGATCGCTGGTGCATTTCATGCCCCGCAGACTGAAATCCCAGGATTCTACTTTTATATTATTCCTTCTGTGGATACGGTTACATCAAATTTGATAGGTACCCGTGTTCTCAATCTTCGTTCTTGAGTCATAATAATATCCTATTTTATGTTGAAATTTATTCTTATTATAGATAATAATGGAAAAATAACAAATAAAAAATGGTTATTAAAAAAATGAGGGCCGGTAGATGAAAAAATATGAGAAAGTTATAGAAGGTATATACAGGATTATGGGTGTACGTTCAAATATTTATCTCATAGAGGGTGAAGAACTTATTCTGATTGATACGGGAATGCCGGGTGACGGAGATGTTGTTCTTGAGGTTTTAAAAGAACTGGGATATCAAAAGAAAGATATAAAATATATGATGATCACCCATGCTCACATGGACCATGTGGGCTCACTCGCTGCTTTAAAGCGGGCAACAGGCGCAAAGATCGTTGCCAGTGAAAAGGAAAAAGATTTTATTGAAGGAAAAAAAATGCTCTGCAGTATGAAAAGGGAAGGTTTTGGCGGAAAGGTCTTTAAACTCATACTTTTTATGCTTGAAAAGTTTGCGGTCAGATATGAGCCCGTAATACTGGATCTTCCGTTTGACGGTAAGGAAGAAAAGGAAATAGTTAAAGGAATAAAGATCATTAATACGCCGGGTCATTCCATGGGCAGCCTTTCTTATTTTTGTCCGGGTAAAAATGCAGTATTCACCGGTGATGCTTTAACGGGTATGCCGGTACCGGGTCTGCCGATGAGAGCCGGCTGCTCTGATCATGGTCAGGCGCTTGATTCAGTCAAACATATTTCCGAGATCTTGTTCGGCACTGCCCTTTTTGGTCACGGTGCTCCGGTTAAGGATAATGCCTGTTCAATTGTGAAATCACTTTTAGCTTAGATGCTTACTTATGGACAGCCTCCAGTGAGTGTTAAACCGTTTATAGGCAAAGGTTACTCTGTCCGTTGATAAAAAAGGTCTTGTTGCGGAGGAGAACAAGTCAGCTGCAAAAACGGATTTTAACGATATTAAAAAAGTTGAAGAGGCTGTTGGAGAACTTAAAGAAAATCTTAGCCGGGACCTTGATGCTGCGGCTGACATTCATCAACTGGGTGAGAAAAATATTGTTACACTTTCACAGGACTGATCTTAAATTCAGGATCGGCAGGGCAGGGACTGTTATCAAAGAGGGCCTGTTGCTTTCGGGCCGTCTTTTTTTATGGAAAGAATTCTAAATCTTATAATAGCCCTTATACCAGACAACAAGGTTTTTAATACCCTTTTCCAGGGGTGTGCTCGGGGTGTAGCCGGTATCCGTGATAAGGTCAGTGATATCTGCCCTTGTTTCAATGAGGTCACCGGGCTGTGAAGGCATCATTATTTTCTCTGCTTTTTTACCCAGTGCGTTTTCAATGGTTTCAATGAATTTTATTAACTCTATCGGATCGTTGTTGCCGATATTGTAGATTTTGTAAGGTGCCGGGCTGGAAGAAGGGTCAGGGTCCTTTCCGTCCCAATCAGGATTTCCCTTAGGGATGCGGTCTAAAGTCCTTAATATGCCGTCTGTGATGTCTTCAACATAGGTGAAATCCCGTTTCATGTTGCCGTGGTTAAAGACCTTTATCGGTTTCCCTTCGATTATTGCTTTAGTGAATAACAGGGGAGCCATGTCCGGCCTTCCCCAGGGACCGTATACTGTAAAGAAGCGAAGACCTGTTGTGGGAATGTTGTAAAGATGACTGTACGAGTGAGCCATAAGTTCATTGCTTTTTTTTGTGGCTGCGTAAAGACTGATGGGGTGGTCGATGTTGTGGCGGGTTGAAAATGGCATTTTCTGATTGAGGCCGTATACACTGGAACTGCTTGCATAAACAAGATGTTTTGTTTCAAAATGTCTGCAGGCCTCAAGGATAGTTATGAATCCCACAATGTTGCTGTTAATGTAAGAGTAGGGGTTTTCAATGGAATATCTTACTCCGGGCTGGGCCGCGATATTGCAGACCCTGTCAAATTGATGTTCTTGAAAGAGCTTAAAGATACCTTCTCTGTCTTCAAGGTCAAGCTTGATAAAATTGTAGTTATCGTGTTTTGTGCTTTGGGTTGTTTTTCCGTATTCGATGCGGTCTGTGGGTATGCCTGACTTCTTAAGTCTGTCCAGTTTGAGAGCGGTATCATAATAATCATTAATATTGTCCAGACCTACCACGTGATCTCCGCGCGCCAATGCTTTTTCGGCAAGGTTGTTGCCGATGAATCCTGCTGTTCCTGTTATGAGAATTTTAATAGGCATGACTTGACTCCGAATTTAAAAATGTGTCATCAGTGGTTTTCCAACTGCCGCAACATTGAATCCGATTTTGAAAAGTTTCCCATGATCAAGGAGGTCTCTGCCGTCAAAGATAAAAGCCGGTTTTTCCATGGAATCAAATATCTTTTCATAGTCAAGATCCTTGTATTCATCCCACTCGGTGAGAATTGCAATGGCGTGGGCATCTTTAGCTGCTTCGTAAGGGTCTTTTGTGAACTGTATGGATGAACAATTTTCTTTTAATTCTTCTTTCGCATTTTTAAGGGCTTTCGGGTCGGTAATGGTCAGGTTTGCATGTTCGTTTATCAGGTGGCGGGCGACATATATTGCCGGCGATTCACGGGTGTCTCCGGTGTTTGCTTTAAAGGCAAATCCGAACAGCGCAATATTTTTACCTGAAACCGTGTTGAACATCAGGGTTAGCATGTTTTTTACAAAACGTTTTTCCTGATAGTCATTTATTTCAACAACACTTTCCCAGTACCTTGCTACTTCATGGAGACCATAGGATTCGCAGATATAGACCAGGTTTAAGATGTCCTTTTTAAAACATGAACCGCCAAAGCCCACACTGGCATTTAAAAATTTATTGCCGATCCTTGAATCTCTACCGATTGCATTTGAAACTTCTTTAACATTTGCCTCTGTTTTTTCACACAAGGCGGAAATGCTGTTTATGGAAGAGATACGTTGAGCCAGAAAGGCATTTGCAACAAGTTTGGAAAGTTCTGAGCTCCATAAGTTACTTGTAATGATCTTTTTCCGGGGAATCCAGTTGGCATAAATATCTACGACCTCATTACGGGCTTTTATGCCGCTTTCTGTTTCCCTGGAGCCGATAAGCACCCTGTCGGGGTTTTCAAGGTCTGCAATGGCTGAGCCTTCAGCCAAAAACTCGGGGTTTGAAAGGATGTCGAAATGAAGGCCTTTGTCATTGGCGTTCAGGATTCGCTCCATGGCCTGGGCTGTTCTTACCGGCAGGGTACTTTTTTCTATAATGATCTTGTACGATTCCGCTGCATTGATAATACTTCGTGCTGTTTTTTCCAGAAACTGGAGGTCCGAAGCTTTTCCGGCTCCCTCACCATAGGTTTTTGTTGGGGTGTTTACACTGACGAAAATTATGTCTGCCTTTTTTATGTTTTCATTTATTTCTGTTGAGAAAAAAAGGTTTTTGCCTCGGACCTGTTTAACGACTTCCAGTAATCCCGGCTCAAATATGGGCAGATCATCTGTCTGCCAGGCTTTGATCCGTTCAGCATTTATATCAACTATTGTGACTTCATGTTGGGGGCATTTTGCTGCTATCATAGCCATTGTGGGACCGCCAACGTAACCTGCACCGATACAGAGTATTTTTTTTCCACAATCTTTTTCAGACATTTAATTTACGCCTCCTATAAATTAACATTTTTACCTCACATATAATAACAAGATGTCAGCTTGATATCAATTAAAGAATCAGTCTGTAATTATACTAATTTTTTATCAGATTTTGGTGTTTATTTGCGGTTATCAGCTATCACTGTACATTAACAGTAAAAGATATTTTTAAAGTATCCCGACGTTTTTTCGGCTTATTCTTATAATCTGTCTTCCGGCAGATATATAATTTCCCGTTCAAGTGATATTCCGAATTCCTCAAAAACACGTTTCTGCCCGGTATCTATAAGTGCTTTGACATCATTGCTTGTTGCATTGCCTAAGTTTATTATCCAGTTTGCGTGTTCATTGCTTACCATGGCCCCCCCGGCCTTTAATTTTTTCATACCGGTTTTTTCAAGAAGCCATCCTGCTGAATGGATACTGTCTGACGGGTTTTTGAATGTGGAACCGAGGGTTAAACTGCTTTTTGGCTGTTTCTCACGACGAAGGTCCAGAAGCTGTTTTAGTTTTTCTTTGGCTTCATTCCTCGAAACATTCTTTTTATCGGGCAGAATGAAGGAACACTTGATTATTATTTTATCTGAATTTTTAACTGCGCTTTTGCGGTAGCTGAAGTCCATTTTTTTAAGGGAATATTTTTCTGCCTTTAAAGTCTCGGGATTAAGCACAAGTGCTGATGAAAAATGATTGTGTATCTTTTCCGTATCATTAATGCCTGCGTTCATTGCTACGGCTCCGCCGACGGTTCCGGGGATAACACCCATGTAGGTATATCCGGAATGTCCGTGTGCTGCTATCCTGGCGCCGAGTTTCATAAGGGATGTTCCTGCGCCCGCAGTTATTTTATTTTCATTATAGTCAAAAGAGATAAAGTTAAACCCGTTGCCAAGAATTATTACTATGCCATTAAAATCATTATCATCTGTAAGCACATTGGACCCGTTCCCAAGGATGTAAAAAAAGAGACCGTTTTGCTTTGAGAAAGAAAGGGTCTCTTCTAGATCCTCCAGATTATTCACCTTTGCAAAAAAACGGGCAGTACCTCCTGTTCTTAACCTGGTTAAAGAGGCGAGAGGATAACCTGTTTTAAAGAATTCAGGGGGGGGTGATCCGGTAAATATATCCATATAAATTTAATGATATCTGCAGTTTGTTTGTTTTTATTTAATAAAACACAAAGCTATGGTAATGTTTATAATTATAAAACATAGCGTATAAAATTGGAACAGCTAAATACTAATAAAAACAACAGCCTAATAATCTAGGTTATGCAGGAGTTTTTAAAATGAGTATTCCACTTTCAAATCCTGATATTACTTCAAAAGAGAGAAAAGCAGTCGCTGAAGTCTTAAAGGGACCTAATCTCAGCTTTGGCCCGAAGCTTGATGAGTTTGAGAAGCTGGGTGCTTACTATGCGGGCAGAAAATACGCAGTAGCGGTTAACAGCGGCACCAGCGGGCTGCATCTTATTGTAAGGTCGCTTAATATTTCAAAAGGAGATGAAGTAATAACAACTCCTTTTAGTTTTATAGCGTCTGCAAATTGTATGCTTTTTGAGGGAGCTCGCCCTGTTTTCGCTGACATCGATGAAGAAACCCTGAATATTTCTCCCGCTAACATTGCTGATATACTAAAAAAGAAAAAGGATAAAAAAGTAAGGGCAATTCTTGCTGTCGATGTTTTTGGGAATCCTGCTGATTGGGATGATTTATATGATATCTCTGATAAATACAGTCTTAAACTGATTGAGGACAGCTGCGAAGCCATTGGCGCCGAATACGTAAGTCCTGCAGACCGTAAAAAAAGGAGATGGAATAAAAAAAGGATGGCAGGCTCTTTTGGAGAGGCGGCTGTGTTTGCGTTTTATCCGAACAAGCAGCTCACAACAGGTGAAGGCGGGCTCATCCTGACGGACAGTAAAAAGATATATGAAATGTGCCGCAGCATGAGGAACCAGGGCCGTGATTCGGATAACAGGATTGCCGGTCATTTAAGACTTGGGTATAATTACAGGCTCAGCGATATCAACTGTGCACTGGGTCTTGCTCAGTTTCAGAGGATTAACGAAATTCTCAAAAAAAGAGAAAAGATTGCCGGGTATTATAAAAAAAAGCTAAATGACCTTTCATGTGTAAAGACTCTTTCATCACGTCCCAATGTAAAGATGAGCTGGTTCGTTTATGTTATTAAACTTGAAAAAGGTTTTAATAAAAAAGACCGTGACAATATTATGAAAAAGCTTCAGCAGAAAGGTATTTCATGCAGTGTGTATTTTTCGCCTATTCATCTCCAGCCTTTTTATAAAAAAGAGTTCGGCTATAAAAGGGGTGATTTCCCGGTTACCGAGTCTGTTTCAGACCGGACAATTGCGCTGCCTTTTTACAGTAAGCTTAAGAATAAAGATGTTGATTATATAACCGAAAATTTAAAAAAGATACTCGGCTGATAAATTTACAAAAAAGGTCTGTGGCTATCAGGATCATGTCTGTTTATCCTGTTAAAAAAAAGAGAGGGGTTTCAATGTTGTACTCGTGAAAAGGTTAAATCGGGCGGCAGGATTAAGGTTTTAAATGATTTTAAGATTAGTTGGAAGATTGTTAAAAGGCAGTGTCTATGGACACGGCCTTTTATGTTTGAGAGGTTTTCAGCCCGGGGCTCATTTTTTTATCGGAGATGGTTGCTTCAGGGACCATTTGCTTAATCAGCTGCCGAACCTTTCCTCGGTTGTCTGATGGTTCCCCCAAGATTTTTTTCATCTTTTCTGTTTGTTTCAGGTATTCCTGAGCATTGAAACTTCCTTTGGTGCGGCATCTTATTTTTTTGTGCTGAGTCGGCAGGATATTTTCTCCTTCCCAGTAGAGCTCCTCGTGGAGTTTTTCTCCTTCTCTGAGTCCTATAAATTCAATATTAATATCTTTGTAGGGTATAAGACCTGAAAGTTCTATAAGATGTTCTGCAAGTTTGGTAATATTGGCTGGTTTTCCCATATCAAGCAGAAATATCTCTTTGCTGTTTCCCATTGCACCGGCAAGAAGTACCAAGTGGACCGCTTCGGGAATGGTCATTAAAAATCTTGTGGTCTCAGGATGGGTCACTGTTATGGGTCCGCCGGTGCTAAGCTGTTTTTTGAAGAGCGGGATAACACTTCCGCTGCTTCCAATAACATTTCCAAATCTTACTGAGATAAATTTAACAGAGGTGTCCTCGTAGGTCTGCAGGAGCTTTTCCGTCATTCTCTTGGTAGAACCCATGATGCTTGAGGGATTGACGGCTTTATCGGTTGAGATAAAGACTAATTTTTTCACCTTATATTTTATGCAGAGATCGCTGAGGGTCTTTGTTCCAAAAAAGTTGTTCCTTACGGCTTCCGCAGGATCCCTTTCCATCAGTGGAACATGTTTGTAGGCTGCAGCATGATAGATAATGCTGGGTTTGTATTTTCCCATAATACGTGAAAGCTTATTCCGGTTAAGAATGTCGCCTATTACTGGTATAACGTCTAAGCCCGGGACTTTCTGTTTTATTTCAACATCTTTATAGTAGAGATTATTTTCATTTCGTTCGTACATAATGAGCGTTTTCGGCCTAAACGCTGCTATCTGTCTGCAGAGTTCAGAACCGATCGAACCGCCGGCGCCGGTTACAAGTATGGTCTTATCTGTCAGTTCATTTGTAAGCGGATTGTTTTGGTCTTCAAATGATACTGCTGGTCTTCCCAGAAGTTCATCCGGTTTAACGTCGCGCATCTGGCTGAAAAATGTTTTGCCGGAGATTACCTTTGAGATGCCGGGAAGGGCCTTGTATTTAATGTTTGCCCTGTCACAGGCTTTAAATATATCCTGGAGATCTTTGAAGGGTGTGGATGGCATTGATATCAATACCTCTTTTATGCCATGGAGAGAGACAAGGGTTGGTATGTCCTGATGTTTTCCAAGTACCGGCAGGTTTTTTATTTTGCAGCCTTTTTTTGCGGGATCGTCATCAATAAATCCAATGGGGTCAAGATTGAGAGAATGATTGCTACGTATTTCGTTTAATACGATTACACCGGTTCTGCCTGCACCCGCGATAAGTATTTTCTCCCCCCCCCTTTTGTGCTTTACTGTTTCATGTTTTTCTACTAAAAGTCTTGTGATAATCCTTGCGCCGAACAGCAATACTAAAATAAAGACCGTATCCATAATAAAGACCGAGCGCGGAAACCGGGACAGTCCGTAGATGAATACCACTGTGATTATAAAACATATAGCGCTTACTGCAACACCGGCCGCTATCTTTGAAATGTCTTCTATGCTTACATATCTCCACCATCCGTCAAAAAGTCCCATGTAATAAAAGACCACCAGACGAACCACAACAATTACCGGGAGCGTTTTTACCAGATTTTCGAGCTGTTCGTATGGAAGATTAAAATCAAATCTGAGCTGAAAGGCAATATAATATGAGAAGGGTATTAGCAGTGTTTGTATCAAAAAAATACTGGTGCGGCCCCAGTCAAATCCCGGATTTTTTAGTTCTTTTTTATTTTTTTGTTTCCGCTGCAATTTTTTAAACTTTCAATTAATTAGAAATTTTAAAAATGTTTCGCCGGTGTTTTTATTTTGATAGCTTATAAATTCTAGACAAAATAACAGAAAACCCTTCTATTGTCAAAATAATTCAAATACGTATGAATAATATAAAAATAAATAAAAATAATAGATATAATGATTTTTATTGAGGAAAGTCGCGTTGTCTGGAGAAAAATACCAGTAGGGCTTTGTATATGGCTATTGCTGCCGGTTCGGTGTTTTCCTTCTCAAGAAAAGGAAGGGTTATCGTCACTGCGGGCATGGGGGTGTGGACTACAACATGTTTCGTTGAGTCTTCTGTTTTACAGCCTTCTTTTTTAAAAATTTTAGTAATCTGAAAACAAATTTCAGTTGCTAGCTGTTTCCCTTTTTTACTTCTATAATAATGTCCGGCCGAGACTTCATCTGTTGTTTTAAAAGAGAGGAATATCTCTGCATTGGTTTTAGATGCCATGCTTACTCTTTTCGCATCAGAAGGGGGGTGCTCTTTTTCCCAGGTTAAAATTACTTCTCCCCCGGCGTTCTCTATTATATTTTTAAGCGCGTTTATCAGGGGCAGTGTTGAGCTGTCTTTTCCTGAGGGGTCAAGAATTATTTTTTTATTAATGAAAATTCCATTGTCAACAGCTTTTAGAAGCAGGTTTCTAACAGTTATCTTCCCGGGTTTGAGCTCAGGATAGATGGTTATGGGGTAATAGCCTTTCTTTTTAAATTCGTAACAGGTGTTTTTTGTTATTTCAGTTTTATCATACACGAAACCTTCAGAGTCTGAAAGATCAGCCGATACTTTGTTTTTTGAAAGGCCGGTGCCGATAACAGGGCGGCTCATGGTGTCTCTTAAAGTTGCCATAAAAAGAGCGTCTTTTGTTTTTCCGCAGTCTATTGATGCTTCTGATGATATATTTCCTGCTGTGGCGGTTATTGTTGCTCTCCGGGGTTTTTCAGGAGAGATAAAGATTGCCCGTGCTTTTCCATTCTTTGTGAACACACTTTTTTTAAGGAAAAAGCCTTTTGAAGCAAAAAGATCTATTTGGGTGTTGTCAGCAACCGGCCTTCCCAGCCTGTCAAGAACCTCAAGGTCAATCGGGTTCCTGGCGGTTCCATCGGCGGGAAGAGATAAGAATCTGGGGGTGGCCTTGATCTTTTCAGGGACAAGTGAAATATTAAAAGATACGCATTTTTTCTTTGAAATATTTCCTTTACTGTTTCTTGCCGTCAGGCAGAAAAGGTGTGAGCTGTTGCTTAATGGTTTTTGGGGTATGAAAGAGACTCTGCCGCTATTATATTTAAAGGAGCTGATCTTTTTGTTGTCAACGGTTAGGGCGATATCTTTTTTTGACACAGAAACCGTTTCATTGCCGGGATATATTTGAGCGCTCATCTCAGGTGCTGCTGTTTTAAGGCTAACATTGTTTGGTGCTGCCACAATTATGTCCGGGATGCCTTTGCTGAAATAGTTAACGATTCCCAGGAAGTAGCCCTTTGCTTCCCGCATGGAGGTCCTTTGAAAGGATAGTTCTTTTTCATTTGCTTTGCTGGATATAAAAGAGGCTTCTCCGAGTATTGCGGTCGTGCCTGTTTTTCTCAGTACATGGTAATTTCCGGGTCGGATAGATGCGTTCTCAGACGCAAGTTTGTTCCTTAGAGGCGTAAGGATAGATCGTGCCGCATCGCGGGATCCGCCTGAATCTGATATTTTGTAGAAGAGGATCAGATTGTTTATGCTTTTATTATTTTCAGAGGCATTGTGATGAATGCTTATAAAAAGGTCGGCACCCAGTCTGTTGCTTATGTCTGAGCGTGCCTGCAGGTCCTTTATCAGGGTAAAATCTTTTTTTTTGTAAACGCTTGAATTCGTGTGGCGGGTGAGAAAAGGTTCTGCCCCTGCTGCTTTTAAAAGACCCCAGAGATGAAGGGCAACTCCGATATTTACTTCAGCCTCTTTTAAGCCTCTTGAACCTATCGCGCCTTTTTCTTTTCCGCCGTGGCCGGGATCAATAACAATAATTTTTCCCTGTAAAGGTGTGGTGTCAATGTCTGTAAGATCAAAGCCGGCAGGCGGAGGAAGTCTGTAGATTGAACATCCGCAAAATAGAAACAAAAGCAGCATGAAAATTGCTGTAATCAGATATTTTAATATCCTGGAAAGGCGCATATCTTTATCCGGTTTTTTCATTTTAATCCGTGGTGCCATATGTTGTGCTCTCTATTAAGGGCTTGAGGAAATGTGGATAATTTATTGTTTCATTAGTTTTTCTTGATTCTTTTGTTTATAATGTAGATGATTTTTAATCAAGTAAATTCTGGCTTAAGGTTTTCGGGTATCATAACCTGAATAAGATGAACCTGTAAAATGCAGTAAGGTAAAAGGTTTTCCATGTTTGATATTTTAATAAAAGGCGCATCTGTTATTGACGGTACTGGAACTAAAGCGAAAGTTGAAGATGTGGGTATTCAGGGGGATACGATCTCTGAAGTCGGACAGATCGGTAATGCTGATGCACGGGAGACCTTTGATGCAGGGGGGTGTATTTTGTGCCCGGGTTTTATTGATATTCACTCACATTCTGATTTTAATATAATGGCAGAACCTCCCGGTGAATCAAAGATAAGGCAGGGAGTTACAACCGAGGTGTGCGGTAACTGCGGGCTTTCTGCCGCACCACTTTTGGGTGCTTACAAAAAGCAGCGTGAAAAAGGAGTAAAAGCAATTGGCGTTGATATTACCTGGTCCGTACTTAAAGAGTATCGGCAGGCTGCAGAAGAAAAAGGACTTCCCCTTAATATTGTACCCCTTGTGGGTCATGGGAACTTAAGGGGGGCTGTTATGGGTTATGAGGACAGAAAAGCATCTGTTGTTGAGATAAAGGCGATGAAGGCCCTGCTCGAAAAGGAGATGGAACAGGGGGCGTGGGGCTTGTCAAGCGGTCTTATCTATCCGCCGGGAGTTTATGCCGGAAAAGATGAGCTGGTAGAACTTAACCGGACCGTAAAAGGTTTTAAAGGTGTTTATTCCTCCCATATCAGAAGTGAAGGTGATTATCTGCTTGATGCCATTGATGAGGTTATCTCCACGGCAAAAGAATCCGGGGTTTTTTTACAGATTTCACACTTAAAGACCATGGGAGAAAAAAACTGGCAAAAACTTCCCCGCGTTTTTGAAAAGATAGAAAAAGCGCTTAATGAGGGCATGAATATCACGGCAGACAGATATCCCTATATCGCAGGAAGTACCGGCCTTGATGCGGTTCTTCCTCCATGGGCATGTGCCGGCGGGACAGATGCAGAGCTTGAAAGAATAAAGCCGGGTGCAATCAGAGAAAAGATCTATGCAGAGATGCTGGAACGAGTAACTGAAAAAGAGATTGCGGAAACGATTTTGATTTCAAGGGTCGTCTCGGAAAAGAACAGATGTCTTGAAGGCCGGTTTATGGGAGAAGCTTCAGAACTCAGAGGGCAGCCGGTAAAGACCGTGTTATTTGATCTTTTAGCTGAAGAGGAGCTGGAGGTCGATGCGATCTTTTTCAGTATGAACGAGGATAATTTGAAGGAGATATTAAAAAAAGAATATGTGATGCCCGGATCCGATGCGTCTGTCTGGGGAACAAGAGGTCCCCTTGCAAAGGGAAAGCCTCATCCAAGAGCTTTCGGGACATTCCCCAGGTTTTTAAAAAAGTATGCAATGGAAGAAAAACTGTTTACAGTTGAAAAGGCAATACATAAGATGACATTATTGCCTGCTGAAAATTTTGGAATAAAGGACCGCGGCAGGATCAAAAAAGGTCTAAAGGCTGATATTGTTATTTTAAATCCGGATAACATTTTTGACAATGCCACCTATGATGATCCTCACAGATATCCTGACGGTATTCTCAAAGTCATGGTGAACGGGACATGGGTTTTGAACGATCAGGTCTTTACAGATGAAAGACCCGGAAAGGTGATTTTAAAGAGCTAACGGACTTTGACGGTCCCTATGAAAAAGAGCTGTCTTTTCCTAGCATCATAAAATCAATTGCAGCAGACAGACTGTCAGCAAAAAGATCAGAGCTGTAGCAGTCATTTTCTTCTACGATGAAATTGATTACGTTTTTGTCTTCTGCAGAGGATGCTAGAAAAAAGTTAATTGAATTTCCCTCACATAATACAAATGGGATCAGTCTAAAGTCCGGCCTTGTTGCTCGATAACTGCTCATATGCTGGACTCTTTTTGGGTGAGTTCTGATTCGTTAACCTTTATACCCCTTATCGACATAAAACAGGTGAGCCTTAGTGATTTGTTTAAGATGTGCAGGTGAAAAGTTTGACATGTGCATAGAAAAAATATAACATGTTGATGAATTGATAATGTTTTGAAGGAGTTTAATGTGAAAATAAACAGAAGAATGGCGCAAACAGTGGTTACGGTCAGTCCTGTCGCTAATGTTCTGGATGTTTTGAACGTTCTGCAGCAGAACTCTATCAGACACCTTCCTGTTCTGGAGGGTGAAAAATTTGTGGGCTTTCTGTCTGAGTCCGATATCCGGCAGGTTCTTCTTCTTCCGGGCGGAACCGATATGAAAATTGAGGAAGTTATGAACCGTGAGCCCATAACGATAGGCCCTGAAGAAAATCTGGAAGATGCTGCAAAGCTTATATATCAATATAAAATAGGCGGGCTTCCTGTACTGGATGACGGTAAACTGGTGGGAATTATAACTGTCGGGGATATCCTGGCTGCTTTTATTGAGATCATGGGTGTTCTGCAGGCAAGTTCGAGAATAGATGTTATGCTGGGAGAACATCCCGAAGCATTTGAAGATCTTTCCCGGTTGATAAAATCCGAAGGCGGTGAGATAATAAGTGTGGGGATGGGAAGCATTCCTGAAGAAGAGGGGAATATCTGTTTTTTCCGGCTTAAAAAATGTGATGTTAATCACCTTGTCGATGTGATTGAAAATAAGGGTTATGAGGTTGGAGCCGTTATTGAATAATTTTTGACCGGGCTTTTTAACCGGTCGTCTAATGCTGATGCTGAAGGAAAAGAAAATGGCAGTAAAAAGAAAACCCGCGATAAAAAAGACAGAAGTTAAACTGCTTGAGGTATTTGCTAATCCGAATCCCGGCCGTGATTATGAGATAGAAATCGAAGCTCCTGAATTTACCTCTGTATGTCCGAAAACCGGACAGCCTGATTTCGGAGCAGTTATCATAACGTATATTCCTGACCGGAAATGTATTGAACTTAAGAGTTTTAAATATTATCTCCAGCAGTTCAGAAATCAGGGTATCTTTTACGAGGACATTACAAACAGGATCCTTGATGACCTGGTCAAGGCCTGCTCGCCAAAATTTATGGAGATTACGACCCGGTGGCAGCCAAGGGGCGGGATATCTACCAACGTAACAGCGGTTTACAGTAAGGATTAAAAGCAAAAAGGCCGCATACTTTCCCCGGCAGTTTAAGCCTTATAAAAATTTTCTATCTGTTCGGCAACATAATGGATCTGAGCTTTTTCAAGCTCAGGGTATACCGGAAGAGCAAGAGTCTCTTTTGACGCTTTTTCCGACTCGGGAAAATCACCTTCTTTGTATCCCAGAAATTGAAAGCATTCCTGCATGTGCAGTGAAAGCGGATAGTATATGGCGCATCCTATCTCTTTGCTTATAAGGTGATTCCTTAAATCATCCCGGTTTTCTGCCCGGATTACAAACTGGTTAAAGACGTGTTTAAAACCGTT
The DNA here is from genome assembly GCA_964387595.1 of uncultured Thermodesulfobacteriota bacterium. Classification (GTDB taxonomy): domain Bacteria; phylum Desulfobacterota; class WTBG01; order CAIYCZ01; family CAIRTM01; genus JAHEEI01. Next base: position 41,730 of record CAYLYF010000006.1, read on the forward strand.
CCCTGTTTGGGGGGGGGAGATATGTGAAAGCAGCCCCAGGTCTTCAAAGAGTTTATTATATAGGCCGGCGTTCTCAGAGCGTTTTTCTGCCCATAAATCAAGATGAGGCAGTTTTACCAGGAGCACGGCAGCCTGCAGCGCATCCAGCCTTCCATTCATGCCGACATGCTGATGAAAATATGTTTCACCCATGCCGTGCATTCGAAGACTTTTTAGTTTCTTTGCTGTTCCCTCATTTTTTACGGTGATCATTCCGCCGTCACCGAAACAACCGAGGTTTTTTGAAGGGAAGAAAGAGAGGCATCCGAAATCTCCCATTGCGCATGACTTTTTGACCGTATTGTTTAAGGTGCAGGAAGCGCCTAAAGCCTGAGCTGCATCTTCGATCACTGCGATCTCATATTTCTCTGCTGCCGCAAGTATCTTTTCCATGTCAGCGCACTGTCCGTATAAATGAACGGGTATGATGGCTTTAACTTTAGTTCTGTCTTTTTCTGAGAGGGAGTCAAGAAGTGATTCAAGCTTATCCGGGTCAATGTTATAGGTATCAGGATCTATATCCACAAAAAGGGGTTCTGCGTTTAACCGGCAGATAGATCCCACAGTCGCAAAAAATGTATACGGGGTGGTTATTACCCTATCTCCCGGTTTTATATCCAGTGCCATCATGGAAAGAAGCAGGGCATCAGAGCCTGAATTTACCCCTACGGCATGGGGCGATCCGCAGTACGCGGCTATTTCCTGCTCCAGTTTTTCAACATTGGGCCCCAAGATGAAATGCTGGCTGGTTATTACTTCGTCGAGTGAAGACATTATTTCGTTTTTTATGGACAGGTACTGGGGTTTTAGGTCAAGAAGTGGAACTCTCATCAATATTATCTCCCGATAGTATAATCTTTTTTCTAATCCGAATAGTATAAGCAATAAATGACTTATTTACAATAACTAAAGTAAACCAAAATCCACCGCCTAAATTCACAGACGCACTATTTCCAAGCCACCGGGGATGTTTTTTAAAAACCAATTCCTGACGGCAGGGTTTTCTTCACGTGTTTCCTCACTACAGCGCTGTGGGTGAGGAAACTAAACGCAGCTTTCCACCTTTAGACCATGAGGGGCCGTTTTTCGGCGGGGTTTTTCCCCTCAAAATCAAACATAAAAAAGACCCAGGTGCAAGGGGTCAAGTCGAAAGCGCCGGTAAAAACCGGCAAAGAGTAAGGGGTGAAAGTCCCCCGCATAGTAAAGGATAGCGACCAGCTATGGTCTCCGAGTCATGCGTCGGCTAACCGTAAGGGAGCGCGAAGCGTTGACAGGGGTACGTGCAGGCCTAGTTATTGAGCTCCGAAATCACCTTATTCGGATTGCCGACCTTGTGATTTGGTGGGGAAGGCAAAACGGTGCGTTGCGCTATCGCAAGTGGCGTGCCGGATCTGCGGAGTCATAGAACTGGTGCATGTACGCAAGCTCTTTGCACGGAAACCGGGAGATCCCAGAGGGAGACCCGTTATAATCCAGAACTGGTTCGGTTGGAGAAGGCCAGTGGCCGAACGTCCAACTTTTATACTTCTGGGAAGTCGGACAGTCTCATAGTATCTGGGAAGTCATCGAACAAAATTCGTGACAACAAGCGGGTAGCGGAGAAGGTGGAGAAAAGGAGGCTGGCCAAGGGGAACCCATCCAAGCGAAACAAGGTCTGGACACAGAGTCAGATAACCTTGCCAAGTGAGCTGGAGAGGGTACGGCAGGTAAAGGTGTAAGCAGTCCCGATTATTGTTTTACCTGCGCGTCATTACCCGAGGCAGGAGCTCGGTGCGTTAGGAGCGCACGCCGGGATCTGTGGGGGGGGGGGCCGGGTAACCGGCATTCCTACCGCGACTACCATTGACTGTTCTGGCGGGATTTGATATTTATTATTCGTAGAAAACAAAAACAGGATTGGAAAATATGTCGAGGCCATTGAGGATTATATATGACGGAGCCTGGTATCATGTAATGAACAGGGGCCGGCGAGGTGAAAAGATATTTGCTGATATCGGAGATTATCAGGTTTTTATCGATTTTTTGCAGGAATCATGCAGGATGTGGCAGATCAAAATAGCCGCCTATTGCCTGATGAGTAATCATTATCACCTGTGGTTCAGACGCCGCAGTCAAATCTTTCCCGGTTTATGCGTCATGTAAATGGTATATATACTCAGAAATATAACCGGCTGCACAACAGTGACGGTCAATTGTTTCGCGGCAGGTATAAAGCAATTGTAGTGGATGCAGACAGTTATTTACTGGAATTGGTTCGGTATATCCACCGCAACCCAATGCGTGCCGGTATGGTGAAAAAGGCTGGTGATTATAGGTGGTCCAGCCATAAGGTCTATTTATCGAGAAGTAAAGACTGGAACTGGCTTTATAAAGATCTTGTGCTTGAAATGCTTGATCCGAATAAAAGCCGACAGCTCAGTGTCTATAAGCGGTTTGTTTCCATGAATGATTTCGATGAAATCGAACAGTTTTTTGAGAAAAAGCATATTCCATCAATACTCGGAGATGATTCATTTGTTGACAATATAACGGAAAAATACTTAAAGAAAAACAAGATCAAGAAGTCCCGGAATCAAAGGTTTTAGCATCGGACATTGAAAGAATAAAACAAGCGGTTTGTAGTCAATACAGGACACGCCCGGATGATCTGCTTGTGTCCAGACGGGGGACAGAAAATGAAGCTCGTAATGTTGCTATTTATCTGATTCGGCAATATACCGGTGAAAAGCTTGTGAGTATCGGACACGAGTTTAATATTTCGAAATATAGTACGGTGAGCAGTGTTGTGTTGAAGGTTGGGAATGAACTTTAAAAAGACAAAAAATTTAAAAAACGAATTAACGATATCGAAAAACTATTAGCTTTAGCTAAAGGTCAATGGCAGACTTGACCCCTTGCCTTGAGTATGTCAGCAAAACGGCAAGTGCTTTTTAATCGGACTAAATTTAAGAATTTAGCAGCCCTTCTCATTTTCCGCAGGTCCTTCATTCTTTGATGTGCAAAAAACCATTATAATGACTAGACATAAGGTTGAAAAGGTCATGGGGTAGAATAAGGACTTTATTGAAAAAAGTTCGATGGCCCATCCAGTCATTAAGGGCCCTGCGATACACCCGAGTCCGTAGAAGAAACTAAATGACGCATTTGCCACACCCATTTTGTCCGGTGTGACAATGTCTGCGATATGTGAAAGGGCAATCGGGTACAGGGCACCGGCAACCAAACCGACCATAAAAGTTAAAAAACAGATAGCCAAATAATTGCTGAAGAAATTAAAACTAAAGGTTGTGAGTAAAAGCAGGAAAGCACAGCCTTTTAATACCGCAAGTTTTCCCAGTTTGTCTGCCAGTTTTCCGGCGGGGAAGGGTGATACAGCACCGCCGATGGCAAATACGGTAAAAACAATACCCAGTTCTTTACTCCACACACCAAGGTCGGCTAGATAAAGAGACATAAAAGTCCCTATCGAGACTTCAACAACAGCATAACAGGCAGCTGCGGCAAGGGGAATGATCAGGAGTCCGATCAGCCGGGAAAACCTCCATTGGCTTTTTTTAACCGGAACAGCAACGTCTTCATATCCAAAGACCAGCACCAGAATAGCAGCCAGGCAGCAGATACTTCCAAAGACAAACGGCATTGTAAAATTAACAGCATAGAGGCTGGTGCCGATGATGGGTCCGATCGCAAAGCCCACAGCAAAAACAACCCCGTAAATTCCCATGTTGGTAGCCCGCTTGTCCGGAGGAGAAATGATGTTAATCGCGGCCTCAGTCGGGGCAAACAGAAGGGCTGTGCCGATGCCCTGGATAATACGGACCAGGTAGAAAAGTGGGAGAACTGTCAAAAAAGGCATGACCAGAAATGCCAGGCCGAAGATGACAAGTCCGCAGAGGATCAGTGTTTTTGAACCGATCTTATCAATTAACCGCCCCAAAAAAATGGTTGCCAGGGTGAATGATAAAAAATATAGGGTTTGAATCTGACCGATTGCTGCAGCGGAAGCCCCTATTTTTTTTAGCAGTAGCGGGAGTACGGGGGACACAAAGCTCATCCCGAATGCGAGAAAGAAAACCGTTAAAAATATGGCAAAAAGTCCACGTTTCATATTATTATATTATTATCATTAACGATGAATAAAAGAAAATTAAAAACATAAATTTTATCAATTCCAGATTTAACAATAAAATCATCCTTAATTCTATCAAAAATGTTTTTTTTAGCAGAATTCTTATATTTGAGGATTTTTTATGCTATACCTGAAATGTTTGTTATTTTATAATTAATTTATATTCTAAATAAATGTTATGGGAGTTTTTAAAAAATAATTGTCAATGCATTGAAAATTCTAGTTTTGGACTAAAAGAATGTCAGGAATGTTTGAACGACTATGAAAATCACCTTAATAATATTTCCGCAGATTCTGAAAATGATGGTTCGTTAAAAGACAGTACTTTAAAAGCTTTAGAGGCAGCAAACAGTCTCCTTGCTCAGCAGGCAAACAATCTTATGAAAGAATCCAACAGTCAGCTTACCCAAGCCAGTACCACCATGAAAGATCTGAGCTCAACGATGAACGAAATATCATCAATCATTACGGAGACCTCAAGTATTATAAAACGATTGATGAAATAGCGTTTCAAACAAATCTTCTAGCCTTAAATGCTGCAGTAGAAGCAGCACGTGCGGGAGAAGCCGGAGTGTGGTTGCAGACGAAGTCCGGAACCTGGCCATGCGGGTTGCTGAAGCAGCTAAAAGTACTGAAGTATTGATCGATAAAACAGTAACTAAAATAGAAACCGGCGTTGATTATTCAAACAAAACGGCTGATGCATTTTCTGAGTTGATGGCTAAAAATATTAATGCGGGAAAATTAGTAGATGAGATTGCTTCGGCATCTCAGGAGCAGTCGAAGGGTATTGAACAAGTGAATGTCGCTATTGGTGAAGTGGATAAAGTGGTTCAGCAGAATGCTGCCAATGCAGAGCAATCCGTTGAGACGCTTGGTAAGGTATCGGCAAGAGCCGATGAGATGAGTCTTGTCATAAATGATCTAAACAATCTTATTTATGGGTTTAGAAAAAAGTTTGACGGAGGTTTTCAAACTCCGGTGATACTAAAGTCGGGGAAGAAAGAATTGTCTGCCTGAACGGTGGTTTTTGCTTTTTCTGTATTCTTTGATCTTTGGTGAAAGATGTTATGGCGCTTCACTGGTCCAGGGCGCGATAATATCCACCCTGCTGTTCAGACCTGTGTCTTGAGACTTTCCCAAAAGTTTCAAGTTTTGTCCCGTACAAAAGTTTCTTTTAAAAGCATAAAAATCCGGCTATGACTTCTGAAAAAAATAACAGAAAACTTCTAAACAGGATTTTTTAGAGACTTGATCCGGCTTATTCCACGCCCCTGCTGCGCAGATATTCTTCGTAATCTCCGCTGTAATCAATAATTCCTTCCGGGGTCATTTCCAGAATACGCGTTGCCACGGATGAGACGAATTCACGGTCGTGACTCACTAAAAGCAGGGTCCCGGGGTAATGTTCCAGCGCATAATTAAGCGATTCGATTGATTCCATATCCATATGGTTGGTGGGTTCATCCATGATCAGCACATTGGGCTGCTGCAGTATCAGTTTACCGAACAGCATGCGTCCCTGTTCACCTCCGGAGATGACTCTGGCCGGTTTTTTAAGGTCGTCCTGGGAAAAAAGCATACGTCCCAGAGTGCTTCGCAGCAGCTGTTCTTCATGTCCCTCACGTTTCCACTGATTCATCCAGTCAAAAAGTGAAAGGTCCGTATCAAAGTCTGAGGTGTGATCCTGTGCGAAGTAACCGATCTCTGCATTTTCTGACCATTTAACCGTTCCGTTGTCCGGTGTTAAATTTCCCGCCAGACACCGAAGCAGGGTGGTTTTACCAATACCATTGGGACCGATTACGGCAATGCGTTCTCCGGCTTTGATCGAAAGATCTAGCCCGCTAAAAAGAGATATGCCGTCATAGCCTTTTTGAAGGTCCTTGACTTTCAGGGCCAGCCTTTGAATCTTTTTCTTCTGTTCAAAACGAATATAGGGATTGACCCGGCTTGAAGGCTTCATCTCTTCAAGTTTGATCTTTTCGATCTGTTTTGCCCTGGAAGTTGCCTGTTTGGCTTTAGAAGCATTGGCTGAAAAACGGCTGACAAAGGTTTGGAGCTCGGCGATCTGAGCTTTTTTCTTGGCGTTGCTATCCCGCATTTGCTGACGGGCCTGAGTAGCGGCGGTCATGTATTCGTCGTAGTTGCCCGGGTAAACGCGCAGTTCCCCGTAATCCAGATCTGCCATGTGTGTGCAGACGCTGTTTAAGAAGTGGCGGTCATGAGAGATGATGACCATGGTACTGCTGCGCTCATTTAAAATTCCTTCCAGCCAGCGAATGGTATTGATGTCAAGGTTATTTGTCGGCTCGTCCAACAGCATGATGTCGGGATCAGCAAACAATGCCTGGGCCAGCAATACGCGTAATTTCCAGCCCGGTGCTATCGCGCTCATCAATCCTTCATGCTGTTCAAGGGGAATGCCTACGCCCAGCAGTAAATCGCCGGCTGTGGATTCGGCTGAATAGCCGTCCATCTCGGCAAATTCGGCTTCGAGTTCCGCAACTCGCATACCCTCTTCATCACTCATAGCCGGCAAGGCGTAAATTCGTTCACGTTCGTTTTTTACGCGCCAAAGATCTTCGTGTCCCATAATAACCGTATCGATGACTTTGCAGTCCTCAAAGGCGAACTGGTCCTGACGAAGTTTGCCCACACGTTCGTTTATGGTCACAGCAACTGTTCCTGTGGTCGGTTCGAGATCTTTTCCGAGAATGTTCATTAAGGTTGATTTGCCGCATCCGTTGGCACCGATAAGGCCATACCGGTTACCGTCACCGAATTTAACTGAAATATGTTCGAACAGAGGTTTCGGCCCGAATTGTATGCTAATGTTGGCTGTTGTGATCATGGTCTCTTTCTAAATATTTGATTAATAAAAATCAGCCAAATATCGCAATTTTCTGTGTTTCAGGCTGATTCGTGCTCATGACGCTTATAAAACTGTCGTATGCAGTCCACCGTATCTGTGCGTCGCGGAGCAATTGCCCGGGATTAGATATGCCGGGAAACGAAGCTGCACTTTTGTAAACAAGATGCGATCCGATATCCGGGAGCCCTGGAGGCGATTTTTAATACGTACGCAGGAAATCTTTATATTATACCACAACCCTTTCTTTTTGTATCAAATTAATAATTAATAGACCTTTGTTAATAAATACGATTTGTTTAACTGTCTGAAATCGCAAAGGAAACATACCGAGACCGGGCGATTGTTGACTTACCTGGTATATTGCGTATACTAACTATGTTTAAGCTAAGGTCCGATAAGACACTTTTGTGTGTCGGACAAATATGTAAACTCTAGAATAGAGTGTTTTTTCATGGCAAATATAATTTATTTACTTTATTTTCTGATCTATATTTATCTTATTTTTTATGCGTGTAAGCTAACCCGCAAAAAAGATCTTCAGTACAGGTTTTTTCTGATGATCCTTCTGGCACTTTGTTATGATAATTTTATCAGCGGTATCGGTTTTTTGATCGGTGCCGGGCCGGTATTAAAATTTCTAAACTTCTTTCGTTTTGCTTTCCATGTTTTTATTACACCCCTGCTTTGTTTTATTGCTTTTAAAATTGCCCAAAGACTGCAGGTGAAAATTTTTCAGTCAAAAATAGCAGAGTTTTTTGTATGGGGACTGACCCTGTTTTTTATCGTCATGGGATTTTTACATGATATTTTACCGAATGACCTTGTTCCCAAGGTGCAATTTGGAGTGCTTAACTATACGCACGTCGAATCATCGATACCGGTTGCTGTTATCTTGATTAATGTCTTTGTCATCATCGTTTCCATCTTGATCTGGAAAAAGTCAGGCTGGCCCGGACTTTTTATTGCCAGTATCAGTATGTTTATTATTGCCGCAGCCATCCCGATCAGTAAGTTTGGTCTTTTGCCGGGAAATGCAGGGGAAATCATCCTGTCCTACGGTTTTTTACTGGCCCAAAAAAAAATATTAGACCGGAACAGTGAGTGAAAAGCGCCGGGATCTGAGAAGATGGCGGGGTGATGATGCTATGGTATATGATGTGTGCGCATTTTGGTAGTCTGTAGACTGCGCTACCCGTATACCGTCAACATAGATCTCAACGGTTATGGTGAGGACCTTTTGCAGCCCGGTCCGAGCCCCGGAAATGTAAAGCTCTGAACCTGTTTCTCCGGGAAGTCTAATGCTCCATGGACTGGTTGCTTCTTCAATTGTCTGACGATCTTCGAATTCATCATTATAGGTGATATCAAGCGCGTCACCATCGCAAATCACTGTGTATTTCACATCATACCGGGCTGCACCCGGTTAACATAAATGTGAAAAACAGGGCTGATATTGATAAAACAAGAATTTTCCCCGATTATTTTTCATTTTTACAGCTTTCAGATGATTCGCTTAATTTTTGAATGTTTATTACTTTTTTGTTTGAAAAAATACCATGTTCACTGTTTTTTTGTCAAAGAACATTTTTGTATAGCCGATACTGTCCGGGTGCCTTAGGGGAAGGATGTTGACATCTGGTAAGGGATTATATATTTAGGGACAATAAATATCTGAAATGTATGTTAGTTATAATATTAAACCACGGCTTTTAGCCGTGGATATATACTTATTAACAGGAGGAAATGATTATGAAGGTAAAAATAGACTATAGCCTTTGTATGGGGGACAACCACTGCAGTGAAATGTGTCCTGAAGTATTTGAATATGATGAAGAAAAGACTGAAGTGCGCATGCGTGTTAATGTTGTGCCGCCTGAACTCGAGGAGCGTGTCAGGCAGACTGCTGCAGAATGTGATACGGGTGCCTATCAAAATTGAGGAGTAATGGAGGATCTGAAATTCAAATGGTGAAGCAGGGTGCATAACTGCAGGAGAAAAAAAGAAAGATGGCATTAACCGGACCTGATATCTATAAAAGCATTCTTCCCAAAACCAATTGCGGTGATTGCGGTATTTCCTCCTGTTTTACTTTTGCCACAATGGTGGTAACAAGCAAGGTCCCCTTAAGTAAATGTCCGCATATTGAGACGGAGCTTGTTTTGAAGTATCAGCAGGAGCTTAATAAACAGCATGATTCTGGTACTTTTGTTAAAAAGGATATTGCAAAAGAGGCTCTGGAATGGGCTAAAAAGCGGTGTTCTTCCATGAAGATCAGGGATTTGCCCCTGCGTATCGGCGGGAACCTTAAACAAATTGCCGGAAACGAAGTTCTTGAACTCCCTTATTTTCTGGATGCTGTTTTTATTAGCGGAGACAGGATCACAAAACTGGATGGTTCTGAGCTGAGCTGTCTTGAACAGGTTTTTATTTACAATCATATGGCACAGGGCGGCAAATCCCGGCCTTCGGGAAAATGGATATCGTTGCAGGACCTGCCAAACTCAACACCAAAAATTCATTCAATTGCAACCTATGTTGAAAAACCGCTGGTTGAAAAGTTTACCGGAAAAAAGGATGAACTCCTGGCTGTGAGCCGGCTGATCGGAGGAACTAAAATTGATGATCCGGACATTGCTGCTGATCTGGGTGTCCGGTTCAGTCCGCTGCCCCGTGTTCCCCTGTTGCTTCTCTTCTGGGATGCGGTTGAAGAAGAGGGTTTTGAAGCACAGATAAAAATTCTTTTTGATGAGACCATTAAAGAACACCTGGATATTGAATCGATCGTTTTTTTAAGTGAATCTCTTAAGGACCTTTTGTGCAGAGCGTGAAAAAATGAAGGGGCGCGGTTTTATCAGCTTTCAACCGGTGTTGAACCTGTCCTTCGGCCTCTTAACGTTCAGTGTCTGGCTTTGTGAACAAGTTCTGTTATTCTGGCGGCTATTTTTTCAAGTGACAGAACCTCATCCGCGTCACGTGCTTTAACAATTTCGCCCGGCATGCCCCAGATGACACTGGTTCTTTCGTCCTGTACAATAGAGTATCCGCCTTTTTCTCTAATAAGTGAAACACCATCTGCCCCGTCTTTTCCCATGCCGGTGAGAATGACAGTGAGGACGTTTCCGCCGTAGACCTCTCTGATCGATCTGAACAGAACATCAATTGCCGGTTTGCAGCTGTTAACAGGCTTTGAGTCTGTAAGAACAAGAAATGCATTTCCTTCATAATTTTTTTTAACCATCATGTGTGAGTTCCCCGGGGCGATATACATGGCGCCTTTTTTTACTTTTTGCCCTTCCTTTCCCTCGGTGACAGAGATATGAGAGTACATGTTGAGCCGTTTTGTCAGAGAAGAGATGAACCTCGGAGGCATATGCTGTACCGCAAGGATGGGAACGGGAAAGTCGGGTTTAAGATGCGGAATAACCTTTATCAGTGCGTTCGGGCCTCCGGTTGAAACACCAAGGGCTACAACCTCAATTTTTTCCGGGGGAGGATTTTTTTTAGGTTTCCGGAAAGCGGGCGATGCCTTCTTTCGTGGGAGAGCTGTTTCAGTTGTTGCGGTAGAATCTTTGATCCGGCGGCAATGTTTTCGGGTGATTGCAAGTTTTAAAATAGGGGTAAGGGCTTTGGCCAGCTCGTTTAAGATTTCACTGGGTGATCTTTGCTCCGGTTTTGAGACAAAATCAATAGCGCCGGTTTCAAGAGCCTTAACAGTGGTATCCGCATCTTCAATGCTTCCGCCGCTTATCATAATAATTTCGATATCAGGAAAATCATTTTTGATCTGTTCTATAGTATTTGTTCGGTCTTCTCCGCTGACAACAGAATCCAGCAGTACGAGATCGGGTTTTAAAAGGGCTATTTTTGAAAAAGCAAATTTCCCGTGTAAAGCCATGCCTGAGAGTTCGGCATTGGGGATAGCAGAAACGATGCTTGATAAAATGCGGCGGTAGGAAGTGTTTTTGCTTATTATGAAAATACTTAGATCATCACTCAATCAGCATGTCTCCTGGGAGAATTCTATTGGTGAACCCAGCTTATCAACATTCAGTATCAGGATCAGTTCTCCTTTTTCTGAAACTGTGTAGCCGTTGAAGATATTTAATCTTTCCAGCGGCATCCCAAGTGATTTTATTACGGTATCGTGAGTTGCCAGAAAAGAGTCAACAATGAGGCCGGATTTATAATGGTCACCGGAATCAACGATCAGAACCGGAACTGCTTTTTTTCCATTCAGTCCGCTGGTACTGTATTTTAGTATGGATTTCAGCTCGCTGACCGGTATCCTCTCTTCCCTGGAATAAAAATGTATGCCCTGGTCATCTTTTTTTAACTCGTTTATTGGCACCTCAATTGCCCGGACAACCTTGCCCAGAGGAACCGCATAAACATCATTGTCTATTTTTATTCTGAAGGTCTTAATGATCGCAATAGTCATTGGGACCTGAAGCTGAAAAACGGTTCCCTGCTCTGAGGTGGATTTAATGGATACTCTTCCTCCCACTCCTTCAACAACACTTTTTACGATGCCCATGCCGACACCCCGTCCGGAAACAGCAGTGACCTTCTCGGCCGTTGAGAATCCCGGCTGCCACACATAGTTATAGATCTCCGCCTGATCTGTTTTTTCAAGTTCCTCCCAGGTCGCAAGTCCGCTTGAAACGACTTTTTCTTTTATGCTTTCGGCATTAAACCCTCTTCCATCATCGGACAGCTCAATATTTATGAATTCCTTTTCTCTTGATGTGGTAAAGGTAAGTTTTCCGGCTTCAGGTTTGCCTGCCTTGATCCGCTCCCCGGTTGTTTCAATGCCGTGGTCGATAATATTCCGTACCAGATGAATGACCGGGTCACCCAGCTTTTCAACAATGGAACGGTCCAGGGTGATGTCCGTGCCCTCTGTTATAATCCCAATCTTTTTGTCTGACTTTAAAAGCAGCTCACGAGAAACTCTGGGGAGCATGTCTGTTAAAAGTGAGATCGGTACCAGCCGGAGTGTCATTGACCTGTGATACAGTTTCTGTACCAGCTTTTCCAGCTGGTTGACACTTTCGGTGGCTTCGTCAGAATGGAGTGATCCGGCGATGTCTTTGAGCTGGTTCTTCTTAATAAAAATCTCTCTTACAATATCTATCAAGCTATCCAGAACATGGGTTTCGATCTTTACGGTTCCGGGCTTTCGGTATTTTAAGTTTTTCCCTTCGTTTTCTTTTGTTGGTGAACGGGTGAGCAGTTTCTGTTCATCACCATTTCTTCCGGATTGCGCCACTTTGATTTCAGCAACACTGAACTCTTCTATTTCTACTGAAGATCTTATGATTGCTTCAATTTCTTCCCTGTTTAATTCGGTACTGATGTAGATCTCAAATTCCCGGTCGATATTTCCATTCTCTATTTCATCTATTGCGGGGATGGTTTTCAATACCCCTGTCTTTTCTTTAAATGATTCCAGTATCAGATATGCCCGTGCTGGAGGGCTAATGCTGTCATTTGATATGCTAATATGAATTTTGTAATGAGGCTTATCGTCTTTGATTAAATCTGAAAGATCAGTCTGTGAAAGGGAAGTCCCAGTTTTTTTCTGCAGGCCTGAAGAAAAAAAGCTTTTTTGTCCATCCTTAGGGCTGCCGCTTGAAAGCGAGATCAGCCTGTCCAGTAAAGGTTTTGAATCTATCTGTTCGCCTGAGCTGTCTTCTATTATGCGGACCATTTTTTCAATCGTGTCCGTACCTTCATAAAGGATATTCAGCCTTTCCGGGGTGAGTTCTATATCGCCGTTTCGAATTCCGTCAAGCAGGTCTTCCAGGATATGGCTAAGTTCAAGTATGTCTCTGTAATCCATGGTGGCAGCCAGACCCTTTATGGAATGGAAAGAACGAAAGAGATCCTGGACAGCTTCCGGGTCAGAGCTGTCCTGTTCCAGGACAGTCAGGGATTCATTAGCCTGGACGATATATTCTCCGGCTCCGTCGATGAACATCTTTTTGTATTTATTCAGGTCGACCATGATTGCGTTTTAAGATCATATTGTCAGGGGATGGAGTTCATAACGTCCATAACTTTTTTTTCGTTAAAGGGTTTCACAATGAAATTTTTCGCCCCTGCTTTTATGGCTTCCATGATATTTGCTTTTGAGCCTACGGCGCTTACCATAACGGCTTTTGCATCTGGGTGTTTCTGCATGATGACTTTGAGCGCTGTAAGTCCATCCATCTCCGGCATGGCTATATCCAGGGTGATGATGTCGGGTTTAAGTTCCTCATACATTTCAATAGCTTCTATTCCGTTTTGAGCTTCACCCACTACATTAAATCTGCATTGTTCAAGGATCTCACGCAGCATATGTCTCATAAATCGTGTGTCCTCCGCTATGACTACTGTTTTCATTATTTTTCCTTTCAGATGTAAATAACAAAACGGTTAAGAATCCCTTTTTAATTGTTTTTAGCCGGTATTAAGTGCAGAACAGTGAAACATTAAAGTCCACCTCACCGATTTCAGTTTCAAGGGTGGTCACATAGGTTTCCTGGACCCCGGCAATTGAAAGAAGGACATTAGACCCTTCTTTAAATACCGGTTGGTTAAGGATTAGATCTCCTTCGTCAGTGAGCAGAGAAAAAGAGCGGCCTACCGCTATATTAATTAGCTCAGACAGAGCACTAAGATCAATATCTTCAAACTTTTCAACGGGTTGGCTGCCTGTCATGGCAGAGGTTATATTAAATGCTGTTTTCTTATCCATGCTCATGGTCACCGTGCCTTCAAGTTTTCCGGTCACTTCGGTAATAAAAGAATATTCACGGGATTTGTAAGAGTCGCGTTTTTCATATTTACATTCGGGATTAACCTTGCATTTGATCATCTCATTAAAAACGACCCGGGACGCGGTACTGAATGTTTTGATGATGTTGTTCATATCGAAAGTATCCGTCATGGCTGCCTCGCTTTAGATGTGTGGTGATGTTTCTAGATTTTAACTCAGCTGTTATTATAATTATTATGACAGGTCAAGACCATCCACAAAGGTCTCGATCAGTTTTGTATCCAGCCGGTATATTCCGGGTTCATCTTCCTGCAGGACAAACATTTCTTTGCAAAACCCGGCTTCTGCAGTGGCAGTGTTTTCGTCGGGGATCGGTTCTATGTATGACTGCAGGACATAGTCAATGTTGATGACTTTGTCCACCAGAATACCTGTATGAAGCCTGGGATGATTTAAATAGATAATTTTTTTTTCAGAAGCTGAAACCGTGTCTTTATATTTAAAATAGGTTTTTATATCAAAAATTGTCAGTATCTCGCCGTGGCAGCTTCTAATAGAATTCATGTATTCCGGTGCAAGCGGCACCTTTCGCACATTGGTATTATCAAGAACCGAAACGACATTTTGAATGTCAATACCGAAGGTGGCACCGGCAATTCTAAAAAAAATTATCAACAGTTCATTTCCAATTAAAATTTTTCTCATGATCAAGTTTTAAATTGTGAAATGATTTCTTTCTGTTTTTTTGACAGATCGGTTAAGTTAACGGTCAGGCTTGCAAGTTCTTCCATGGACGTCGCCTGTTCTTCGGTTGAAGCAGCTGTCTGCTCCGTTGCTGAAGCATTCTCCTCGGCTAAACGGGATATTTCATCAATTGTCGATACCATTTTTACGGCCTGCTCAGACTGATTACTGGTTAAATTGTATATTTCATTAACATCTGCGACCATCCCCAAAACTCCGCTTGAGATGTTTTCAAGCGATGATCCGATATTTAATACAACGTTCGTTCCTTCCTGGATATCATTTGTGTTGTTTTCAAGGTGGGTCAGGATAAGGGCCTGCTCATCCTGGATTTTTTCGACGATGGTATTAATATTGTCGCTGAAGTTGTGGGTTCTTTCGGCAAGTTTACGGACTTCTTCTGCCACCACAGCAAAACCGGCTCCATATTCACCTGCCCGGGCAGCTTCAATGGAAGCATTAAGAGAAAGAAGATTAGACTGATTTGCTATTTCGGCAATGGTGATCGTGATCTTGTTTATTTCTTTGATCCTGGTGTTAAACTGCTGTACCAGTTCAAGAGAATCCTTTGAGCGCTGTTTCACCTCTTCCATTGCTTTTATAGCAACAACAGATGAAGTGCTGCTTTCTCTGGCAAGCTCTCCCATGCGGGTAGCTGTTTTATCCGAGGCACTGGCTTTGCCGGCAATGAGTTCAGTGGTGTCTGCGACCTGTCTCATGATGGAGGAAGCACCTTCCACCAGACATAACTGTTCTCCCGCACCATTTGAGATGCTTTCAATCGCTTTGACGATCTCGTTAATGGTTAATTTCATTTCCCGGGTAAAATCAGCAAAATTCTGCGATGTTGTGAAGACCTCGTTTGAGTTATCCTGGATATGTGATATCAGTTCTTTTAGATAGATGGTGGTTTTTTCAAAAGAAACGGTTAATTCACCGATCTCATCCTGGGAAGTAAAGGAGAATTCATGGGTAAAATCACCTTGACTGATTTTTCTACTGACCTCTACCAGTTTTTTAACATCACGAACTACAGAATTGGCAAAACTGTTGCCCAGGAAAAGGCCGATTAGGAGGGCTGAAAAAACCGAAAAGATTTGTTGCTGCCATTCCACAGTAATGAATTTTGTGGCAAGGACATTCATGGTAACAATTACGAAGATCACTATCATAAAACCAAGGATTATTTTTTTCTTCATATTGACTCTCCAGGAAAATTAACTATATTTCCCAAAAAACCGTTATTTGATTTTTTGGTAAACCCGGTTAAAATATGCTTAATTGATCAAAACCGTTTTGGGCGCATTGAAGCATTACTTCTGCTTTGCCCAGTATCAGTTAGCCTCCTTTTGAAAGATGTTGCCGAAAGTGATCATATGTCTTTAAATGTTTTTCCTTTGAAAAGTAAATTAGCATGTTCCTGCATAAAATCAAATCAAAAACTGTTTCTGAGGGTTTAAAATCCGGGAGGTTCTGAATACTGAAATCTATCATATCGCGAAAAATTTATTTGACCCGGTACTTATTTTCTGTACGGGTAAAACAGGTGCGAATGATACGGAGTCATCCGTTAAAGGTTACATCCATTAAAGGATACAAGTCAATAGATAAATTTCTCCTGTTCAAAATACTATACCGCTCAAGATCAGTTCTTTATTTTGCACCAGTTATTTCTTTTCTTTGAGTCGGGTGTAAACAATTCCGCTCAGTCATCCCTCTGGATCCAGATTCGCCATGCAACGATAAATCGTTGTTTTTATTGACAAAGCCCGGCCTAAAAACAGGCCCCAGAAATCATTCTGTTCCGTACCATGTCCAATCAAAAAAGTAACAAATCTATGGCTCTTAAAGCCCAGACCTTTGTGGCTCATGGCACAGGCGAAATAAGTTAATGATCACAAGTACATAGCTAAAATATGATAGGATGCGACAGCCTGATTTGTTTTAGCCAGTTTACGCTGGTAAAATTTCTTTGCTTCTGGACAAAACCTCCGTGAAAAGTTAGCAGCTTCCACATATGCCCAGCACAGATATTTATTGCCGTTTTTGGAATTACCTCTCCCTTTTGTTTTACCGTTTGAAATGCGTTTACTTTTCACAAGACGACAATATGAAACATATTTTCCGTTACTCGCAAACCTGTTGATATCACCGGTTTCCATCATAATTGTCAGGGCCAGTATATTTTCTATTCCAGGTACCGTCATTAACTTCTCAAATTCCGGACTTAGCTTTGCTCTTTTTAGAACAGCTTTTTCAATCTGCTTGATCTTTTCTTTAAGAAAACTGATGATGGCTATGTTCGTTTGACCCGTTAAAACTAAATATTCTTCATCAAACAGGCGAAAAGTCAGAAGACATCACGGTCCGCCTCCTGAGGCCTATACCGCCTGTGAAAACCTGAACGCAGGAGATACGGCAGAATTTATAAGTTCGCTTGGGGACCCATGAAGACAATAAATCGATTTTAAACTTAAAAGGAAGGATAATAATATGAAATTTAAACAATTATTTCGTAAAGAAGGTAAGTCTTTATCCCTGTCACTCCTATTCGTGATAACTGTTTTATTTCTAATGCTATTTTCGAGTTTTTTTTCTGACCCAGATACTTCAGTTGATGATACTGATTTTGTGCCAACAGACTGGACAGATGATACGCATAGCAAAAGTGCTGACCCGAATTTTTTAGAGGTATTTGATGATACTCAGGTCAAACGATTTGATATTGTGGTTACTTCAGAACGCTGGCAAAGCATGTTGGATGATATGACAAATTTATATGGAATTTTCGAAGGAAATTTTAATGGCGGACCCGTCCGACCCGTCAGATCTGTTGGAGAGTTAACAGATACAGAAGATCCAGTGTTTGTGCCCGCAGAAATATTTTATATGGACAAACAATGGTATAGAGTAGGTGTTCGTTTTAAAGGAAATTCAAGTTTGCAAAGCAGTTGGCAATCGGGAATCTTAAAGTTGTCTTTTAAATTGGACTTTGATGAGTTTGAAAATGACTATCCTCAAATTGATAACCAGCGTTTTTATGGATTTAAAAAGTTTAGTCTTAAAAATAATTATGATGATAAACCTTTTTTAAGAGAAAAAGCAGCTTGCGAAATATTTGAAAATGCGGGATTGGCTGTTTCACATACAGCTTTTTATGAATTGTACCTTGATCATGGATATGGTCCTGTATATTTTGGTCTATATACATTAGTTGAAGAAGTTGATGACACCCTTATGCGAATTATTATACTTTGATTGAACCCTATGCCACATCAGAAAGAATTTTTTATACCTTTTTAAATAGCAGCAGTGATTTTCAGCAGGCTGTTTCAGAACTGAACGCACACACCAATAATCGTGCTGTTGCAGTTAATAATTATTTGAATTGATAAAATAATTAAATGAAAAGAGAAGAAATCGGCTGAAAAAAAATTGACAAGGGTTGATCGGGATCGTGTCGCTTGGTGCGGAGTTCCCGTAAAATAAGCGGGATTTCCGCTTTGCTCCAACAAGCGGCATGTATCTAAGATAATAAACTTATTTGGCGGGATACCCCGCAGCTTGCTGCGGGAATTATCATTCTGTGGGATTCAAACATGCGCCGCTTTAAATTCCGACTTTGTCAAGAACAGGCCGGGAATTTAAGAATTTGCTGATCCTAAAATTCTAAAAGCTTAAAACTTAAATATATATTCCGGAAGTTGCATGCCACTTTCCGTCATGAATTATTCTGAAACCTGTTTGTTGACTTTCTTTTTTTTACTAGAGTCAGGCCGCTTTCGACTATTATCCACAGGGCGAGAATAAAGGTGACCCCGTTTATTATGGCCAGCAGCCAGTTGCCCTTATCCATAAAATCTGATTCGTTTATGGCGGTGCTCCACAGGGTGATAATGATCATAAAAACAAAAGGAATAAAGGTGATGAAGTATTTTTTTCCTCCTTTTTCCTTTAAATATACCGTAATCACAAGAAGGGTGAGCGCTGCCAAAAGCTGGTTGATGGATCCGAACAGCGGCCACAGCTTAAGCGCGCCTTTGCCGTTAGCACCGGTTGCAAAGGCAAGCAGAAATGCGGTGATGACCGCAAAAGCGGCTGCAATATATTTGTTGGACATGAAGTTTATTTTCATGTCGGTGAAAAGTTCTGCTACCACGTATCTCTGTATTCTTGTTGCCGTATCCAGGGTGGTGCCGGTAAAAGAGGCGACAAATACTCCCATGATGACTTTACCCAAGGTTAAGGGAATGCCGATAAAGGTCAGCATGTTGGCAGAGCCGTTCACAAAGGCGCCTATCTTTGCTCCCAGGCCTTTGGCGCAGGACCAGCTGGCATAATGATGGTTCCAAGCATCCGTTCCAATCAGGCCTGAATCGTTTGCAAGCAGGCCGATGCCGGCGCCTACAGCGATAATGACCACGGTCGAGAGCGTAGCTTCCAGCAGCATGGATCCGTAGCCGACAAACTTGGCATCACTCTCTGATGCAACCTGCTTTGAGCTGGTCCCGGAGGATACCAGGGAGTGAAAACCGGATATGGCACCGCAGGCGATGGTGATAAAAAGAAAGGGCATAATCGGCGGTGCACCCTCAGGACTGAGGTTTACAGCAGGGGCAACAAGATGGAGATCACCGAAGAGCGCGGAAAAGATAATGCTTAATAGCAGAAGACCCATGGCAATAAAAAGCTGCCAGGCGTTCATGTAATCCCGGGGCTGAAGCAGGGTCGTTACCGGAAGACACGAAGCGATAAAGGCATAGATCAGAAGAAATATGGTCCAGATTCCTGTTGCAGGTATGCCCATATCCGGCATGCTGAACGGAAGAACCGTTCCGGCAACTACGGTTGTATACATCAGGAGGATAGCGATAAAGGTCGGCAGTACGATGCTTCCGGTCTTTCTGTACAGAATGCAGCCCAGGGTGATGGCGATCGGTATCTGCATCCAGACCGGAAAGACGGATTCGGGATACATCTTAAAGATGATGGCGATCACCAGACCGAAGATTGCGATAATGATGAGAAGGGCCAGAAAAACAATGATGAAAAAAACATATTTTACCCGGCTGCTGATATAGCGGGAGGTGGTTTCGGCAATGGATACCCCCCTGTTTCGCATGGAGACCACCAGTGCGCCGAAATCATGGACGGCACCCATCAGGATGGATCCGAAAAGTATCCACAGGATGGCCGGAACCCATCCCCAGATGATTCCGATGGCGGGGCCGACGATCGGGCCGGTGCCGGCAATAGAGGTGTAGTGGTGACCGAAGATGATCCACTTTTTAGTGGGTACGAAATCTTTTCCGTCTTCAAATTCTTTTGAAGGCGGCTGGGTTTCATCACTCAGCTTGAATATTTTTCGGGCCAGAAACCGTCCGTAGGTGTTGTAGGCAACGATGTAGGCGGTAAAAGTTACGATGACCAGCAGAATAGCATCCATTCTAGAGCTCCTTTTTTAGTAAAGATGAAAAGTTCGTCCATGAATTTTAAGATGGAAGACGCTATTTAATCTTTGAATGTTTCTTCTTGGCCATTGATGCGGCTTGGGAGGATGGATACGTTTGTATCAAGGTCTCAAGAATTATTTTTGCGGTTAAAGGTTCATTTATTTCCAGAAAAGAAAGGGCCTGGATGTAATGTGCATCTGGAGCCTTGTTGCTTTTTGGGAATTTTTTTATGATGTTTTCAAACGTAGAGATCGCTTTTTCGTATTTTTTTTCTTTGTAGTAACAATTGCCGAGCCAGTACAGGGCGTTGTCGGTTAATTGATCGTTCGGGTATGTTTTTAAAAAGTTCTCAAAAAAATTTCTGGCTTCGCTGTATTTACCCGCTTTGAAAAGGGCATATGCTCCGTCATACTTATTCTTTTTTGCGTTTGTGTCTACAACCGGTTTTTTCTGAGGCTGTTTTTTTACAGGTGCATCATATTTTTTCTGGAGAGCCGACATTCTGCTCTGGGTCTGTTTTAAGGAAAAGCTTAAGTCTTCAAGTTTGCTTTTCAGCTCCAGCGCGGTCTGCTGTGTCAAATGGGAATTCTCTTCAACGTTTCCCTTGATAAACTGCAGCTCGCGTTTTATTTCATCGATCTCATTATTATAGCCGGCCTGGTTTTTGCGCGCCTGTATAAGTTCTCTTTCAATGCCAGTAATTTGTTCTTTTTGTATGTTCAGCTCTTTTTGAAGCTGAAAGGTGCAGGACGGCAGGAAAATAATGGCTGTGATTAAAAACGCGGTATATCTTTTAAAAAGTGTCTGCATAGATGTCTTTTGTTAAATGAAAGTTAAAAATAAGAAAACCGGTGTTTGTTATAAAAGAAAAAGGGGGCTTCCAGCATTGAAAGACCCCTTTAAAAATTATCTTATCATGAAATGGTCTCTTCTGTTATTTGCCCATGCTTCTTCGTTCTGATCTGTGTCAATAGGCTTTTCTTCGCCATAACTTATGGTGAAGACCCTATTTGAAGAAACGCCAAGCTGCACCAGATATTTTTTAGCACTGTTTGCTCTTCTTTGTCCCAGTGCAAGGTTGTACTCGTTTGTGCCTCTGTCATCGCAGTGACCTTCTATCATGACCTGAATCGCGGTTTTTCTCAGGAGGGCTTCTGCTACTTTATCAAGAGTTGCTTTTGCTTCGGATTTAAGGGCAAAGCTGTCATAACCAAACTTTATGTTTTTGAATATAGGTGCCAGTTCTGCTTCTCTTTCGGTAACCTCTTTAAATGCCGATGCGCTGATCTCAGATTCTGTCAGCTCGCCTTCCCCTATTCCGGCTTCTTCGGCTTCTCCGGATGTAGCTGATCCGCCCTGGCTCCTGGTGCCTTGTTTTGTTGCACAGGAAACCGTGAGCATTAAGGCTGCTATAAAGATAATTGTTACACACGACATTAAATAACGTTTCATTCCTTTTCCTCCCTTTATTAAATAAAGATTTTTATGATTTTCCTATTAATTGGGCGACCATGCAGGGCTTGATTTATTTCCCCTGCCTGATGTTATCTTTTTCTGGTTCGTTCCGTCTGCTCTCATGATGTAGATCTCTTTTTGCCCTGTTCGGTCGGAACTGAAGGCCAGATAGTTGCTGTCCGGTGACCATGAGGGGTCCTCGTTGTTGCCCTGCCTGTGGGTCAGCTGATTTTTCAAGAGGCCGTCCGTGCTGACGATGAATATATTAAAACCGTTGTTCAGCCCAGAATATGCTATTTTTTGACCGTCCGGTGACCATACGGGTGCGGTATTATAGGTACCTTTATAAGTTAAACGTTTTATCTTTTTTGTCTTTAAGTCCAGCGTGTAAATGTGGGGATTGCCGGACCGGCTTGAGACAAATGCTATGTTTTTACTGTCAGGAGACCAGGAAGGGGATACGTCCGTTGCCCAGTTGCGGGTTAATCTCTCAAGTTCCCTGTTTTTTACAGTTAATATATAAATTTCAGAATTACCGTTATTAAGACTCAATGTCAAGGCAATTTTTTCGCCGTCAGGCGACCATGAAGGCGTAATGTTGATTCCCTGCTTGCCTGATATCTTCCGGGTGTTGCCCGTAAAAATTTCTTTAATGTAAAGGTCCGGATTTCCCTCCTTGTATGAGGTGAAGGCTATGTTCCTGCCGTCAGGCGACCATGCCGGCGAAAGGGTGAGGGAATTGTAGAGGGTTAATCTTTTTTCGTTTTTACCGTCATAATCTGTCAAAAAGATATCCTTGTTACTGTCTATACTTTTTTCAAATGCTATTTTTGTACTGAATCCGCCTTTTTGGCCGGTCAGCCTGTCAAAGATCTCATTTGAAAATTTGTGGGCTATCTGTCTGTAATCATCTGATTTCCCTTCATATCTTTTTCCAGTGATAAACTTTCCCTGCAGGGCGTCAAAGAGCCTCAGTTCAACCGCTATCCGGTTCTGGCTTTTTATGCTTAATCTCCCGGTGACAATGGCTTCTGCTCCTATGATTGACAGCACATCCCATTTTATTTTGTTCGTGGTAACGCCTTTAAGCAGTGCAGTGTCTATGGCTTTCGGGTCCAGAATTCTGAAAAACCCGGAAAAATCAAGGTCCCGGGTGATAACCCCGGCCATTTTTTTTGCCAGATTATTTTTATCTGTCAGGCCTTCCGATTTTTTAAATTCAGGGATCACAATCGGGAATCGGGTGGAAGAAGGTGATCGTATGTCGATGTAGACTTTACTAAAAGCATTTGAACAGGGAAAGATGAGAAGAACTGTAATAACAAGGTTTAGGATAAGTTTTTTTTTCATAATGACTTTACTATGCCGTATGGCTTTTAGGTTTTTAAGACGTTACTTCTATTCTTCCGGAATAAAGCGTATGCCCAGCTCCAGATATTTTTCATTAAATCCCTGGGGGAGCGGCGGCAGCGGGTCTGCTTTTTTAATCGCGCGCAGAACGGATCTGTCAAAGTATGCGCTGCTGGATGTCTGTTCAAATTTTGTTTTAAGTATCTTACCGTTTTTTGCGATCCGGATATTTACAATAGCCTCTAGCTGCCTTTTTGAACTGTAGCCGGGAAGTACCCAGGAATTATATATTTTGTTGTAGACTGAAGTATAATATCTGCTAAACCTGAGATTAGTCGGGCTGACCGGTCCGGTGCTTCCGGTATTTCCGTATGCATCTGTCTTTAGTCCGCCCCCACCGGTAAGTGAACTTTCATTCACCTTTGATTCTTTTATGCTGCTTTCCGTTCCTGAGCCGGTTCCTTTGTGTTTCACCTTTGGTTTTTTTCTTTTCGGGATCGTAAGGACCCTATGTTTTCTTACGCCTATGGTTTTTACCCGGGATCCGGTTTCAGACGGGCCTTTCCACAGGGATGTTTTTTTACTTTTCAGGCTTCCTTTGCCGCCGGATGAGGGCGAAGACGGAATACTTACCAGGTTGACCGAGTAGACCGGTGAGAAATAAACTTTTTTTGTTTTTTGGGGCGGTTTTCCAATAAGGATCGTCATCAGTACCAGGTGAAGAAGAAAAGAGAACAGGATCATCCAGCGGAGTTTCGGTTCAAAAGGATTTGTCTTGAGGATTGAATTATGTGCTGTCATTGTCTTTCCCGGGTTCAATTCCCTTCAGCAGGCGTTGTGATGATCCCCAGTTTTTCAATCCCCGCGTTTTTTATTTCTGCCATGACCTGGATAACAAACTCGTAGGGCAGGTCCTTATCTGCTTTAAACAGGAGCTGGTTGTCGGTGCGCTGTTTGAAAACCCGCATCAGTTTTTCTTTGAGTTGGGGAAGTTCTATCTCGATCTTATTTAAATAGATCTTTTTATCTTTGGTGAGCGTTATGGTGAGGAGCTCTTCTTCTACGGTTAAGTTTTTGCTGCTTGCTTTGGGCAGGTCAACATCAACACCGTGCTGCACCAGGGGGGCTGCTACCATAAAGATGATCAGCAGGACCAGCATAACATCAACAAAGGGGGTGACGTTTATTTCTGATAAAAAACGGGAGTCTCTGTTTCCAGTCATCATTTTTTATTTTCTTTCTGTGCTTTCGAAATGTCTTTCAACAATATTTAAAAATTCAGATGAAAAATTGTCCATTTCAGAAGTAAGAATACGGATCTTTCCCAGAAAATAGTTGTATGCAACAACTGCAGGAATTGCCGCAAGAAGTCCGAATGCTGTTGCAATTAAAGCTTCCGAGATACCCGGTGCAACGGTTGCAAGACTTGCCGCGCCTCTTATGCCGATTTGGCGGAAAGCGTCCATGATACCCCAGACCGTGCCGAAGAGCCCGATGAAAGGAGCTGTGTTGCCGGTTGTTGCCAGAAAACCCAGGTTTTTCTCCAGGCGTGAGATCTCTGAGATAGAGGCCTGATCAAGGGCTCTTTTTATGGTCCCGATACCGAATCTGTGGTTTCTGGATATGTCGACATCTGAGATATCAGTACCGGTGCCGGTGTTTGCCGGTGAGTCCTTTGTGACTCTGGTGCAGTTCTGCAGCTCGATATAACCTGATCTGAAGATCTCTGCCAGAGGACTTTGCTGAAGCGTTTCAGCTGCTTTGTTTGTCTGTGACAGCCGGCTGCTTTCCCAGAATATGGTTAAAAAGTTTTCCGATTCCTTGATTGCGGAGCGGAGGGCCCTGAATTTAAAGAACATGATTCCCCAGCAGCAGATCGAAAGTCCGATAAGCAGAAGGAGTACCAGTTTTACAACCGGGCCGGCATGGATGGCAAGATCCCAGATTTCACCTCTTAATCCGGTTCCAAGGTCGGAGGTGGTGACGGCCAGGGGTATTGTCAGCAAAGATATACTGTCAAGCATTTATTGTTCCTTAAAAGAGTTTGTTTTAATTATAAAAATCAATCTTAGTTAATGTCTCTGTTTCGTCCTGTGAGAGAAAAATGTTATTTATGAAACTTTTCTAGAAGTCTTTTAGCCACGATATCAGGAACAAGGCCGGCGACATCGGCCCCTGCTTTTACAGCAGCCTTGATGCCGGAGGAGTGTACAAAAAACCATCTGAGTCCTGTCATCATGAAGATGGTCTCCATATCACGGTAGAGCTTTCTGTTCATGAATGTCATTTCAAATTCATATTCAAAATCAGAGGCTGCTCTCATGCCTCTTAAAATGGTATGGATATTCATTTTTTTTGCATAATCCACCAGCAGTCCGTCAAAAGAGTCAACAATGACCCTTTTATTATTACCCAGAGAAATTTCGATCATTTCCTTTCTCTCTTCAGCCGAGAAAAGAGAGCTGCTTTTATCAGGGTTGTTAGCAACGGCAACGATTATCTGGTCAAATATATGAAGAGATCTTTCAATAAGATTTATGTGGCCGTTTGTTACCGGATCAAAGGACCCTGGATAAATGCAGATCCCTTTCTTTTCCTGATTTCCCATGTTTTTCCTCTTTTGTTTCTCTAAGACTTTGTTTATTAAAATAAGTGGCTGTTGATGGCTGAAAAACCTGAAATTTATGCTTTTTATGGTGCTAAAAATAACATAGTTAAAGGCTTTTAACAATAGCTTTGAATTTCCAAAATCCACCGCCTAAATTCACAGACGCACTATTTCCAAGCCTCTGGGGATGTTTTTTAAAAACCAATACCTGACGGCAGGGTTTTCTTCACGTGTTTCC
>CAYLYF010000007.1:0-61492 GCA_964387595.1 uncultured Thermodesulfobacteriota bacterium
TCTTTTCCCCACTGTCACTTAAGCACTTTATATTTTTGGACAGGCTCTAAATACTTCAAGTACTTTAACT
The DNA here is from genome assembly GCA_964387595.1 of uncultured Thermodesulfobacteriota bacterium. GTDB lineage: Bacteria > Desulfobacterota > WTBG01 > CAIYCZ01 > CAIRTM01 > JAHEEI01. Next base: position 71 of record CAYLYF010000007.1, read on the forward strand.
GCTATGCGTCCTTTGCGTTTGGTAGAATTCAGTTTCATTAAATTAATTTTAAAACGTTATCCGCAGAGTTATTAAAAGACCAAAAAAAAGCCCGGAGACGTAACATCTCCGGGCTTCTGTCATTTAAAAACTATACAATATCCACGTCATTGGTACTGGTGCACTCAAGAAAGAAATTATAGCACTTGACCATGTTTTCCTGATCCGCACGAAGCTTCATCGCCTCACGGGGATGCTGATTTAGGCATCCGCTAATCCCGTAGATATCATTATATCCCCACTCTATCTCTTTACGCAGAGGTATAAAGACTTCCTGAATAGATTTATATATCGGCTTAACATCAAACTTTGGATTTTTAAGAAACATTAAAAGCAGCTCAAGGTTGCAATTTCCAGCCCCTCTTCCAATACCATTAATGGTCGCATCCAGAAGGTTCACCCCCTCAATGATCGCCTGCTGGGTATTTGAGAAACCCAGCTGCTGATTGTTGTGCGCATGGAAACCCAGTTCCTTGTCCGGAGCATATTTTTTATACATATTCAGATAATAGGTTACCTGTTCCGAATAAAAAGCGCCGTAGCTGTCCACCAGATACAGATAGTCCACCTCTTTTGTCTCATTCACCTGTCCCAGCGCTTCAATCAGGTCGCTTTCAATGGCCGCAGAAGTCGCCATAATATTGATCGTTGTCAAATAGCCCTGGTCTTTGGACCGTTTGGCAAGGTCGATCCCCTTGTCAATGTCCGGCACATAACAGGCCGTACGGATCATATCCACCGGGCTCTGATCACAGGGGGCGAGATTGTTAATATCCACACGGCCCACATCAAACATGACTGCGATCAGGGGCGGATTCTCGCATTCATGAGAATCCATGATCCGCCGGATATCATCATCATCACAAAAATTCCACAAGCCGTATTCACTTCTTTTATAGGTATCGCTTTCAACCAGTTTTTTACCGAACTCTATCATGTCCACACCAGCATCGCATACTGCCCGGTAAACCGATTTCACAAAATCATCAGTGAACTGATAATTATTAATAAGACCGCCGTCGCGGATCGTGCAGTCAAGTACTTTGATTTCCGGCCGATACATTAGAATCTCTTTTAATTGGTTTAATTAATTTTCCAGGTGAAAATCTAACTATTTCAGATCGGTCAGTCTATACTGACAGCGTATTTTGCCTTACCTTCTTCATACAGGTTTCCGCCATGTATGTCATTGATTACCGTTGCCGGAAAATCAACGACTTCTATCCTGCGAAGCGCCTCCGCGCCAAGATCGTCATAGGCGATGACTTCTGCTTTTTTGATGCATTTTGAAATAAGCGCTCCGGCTCCGCCAAGTCCTGCAAAATAAACCGCTTTATACTTCTTTATCGCATCAAGCACGGGCTGAGTCCTGGCACCTTTGCCTATCATTCCTTTTAAACCGATCTCCATAAGCCTTGGCGCATAAACATCCATTCTGCCGCTTGTGGTCGGACCGGCAGCGCCTATTACCCCGCCCGGCTTAGCCGGAGAAGGACCCATATAATATAGGGTCTGTCCGTCAACTTCAAAAGGAAGTTTTTCACCCTTATCAATCGCTTCAACCAGCCTCTTATGAGCAGCATCACGGGCCACATAAAGTACTCCGGTCATAAGAACCTGATCCCCGGCTTTAAGCCCTTCCAGTATTGCTAATTCGATCGGCAGCTTTATTTTCTGAGGCATGACATCTTCCTTTTTACAGGCTTTTGGTTTTAATTAATGTTACTCCCTGAATCTGCATAAATCATCTTCATCTCATTTTCAAGCTAGAACATCCCGGCAACCTGGGCAGCCAACCTATTCATGATCGCCTGGCAGGCCTCCTGCCGGTTGATGTTTGTCTGCTCTGCCTTAACAACAATTCGCGTCCTGTATTCCTGAAAAGAAGACTTAATCTCTCGGCTCGTTGAAAAAGTGGTCGATGACCCCTGTTTTGCATTGGTGTTCATTGTTCCGGTAACCCCGCCGTCAACTCTTTCTTTTAGCTGGATATCAACAGAGCCAAGGTATGTATCTATACCTGCCATTGAGCCCAAAAGACCGCCTGCAATACTTCCCAGCACAGCTCCTGCTGCACCGGCGGCAATTGAACCGCCGCCGTGGCCGATCTGACTGCCTGCCAATCCGCCTCCAAAACCGCCCAAAAGCATTCCCTCCTGGGTCATGGTATCGCGTTCAGCCCCCATATACAGAAGATTGGCCTGAATCGTGTAGCCGGCCTGAGAAGGTTTATTGGTTATGGTATAGCCCTTTGAAGCAATTTTAACTCTTAGGAGCTCACCAAAATCTATTTCCTGAAAATCAGAGGTATTGGTAACCCTGACATAAACTAAATTATTTTTTTCCAGCATTTCAGGATCCAGAAAAATGGTGTCCGACATCTTTGCCGTCACCTTCAGCTGGCGGCTGTCTATGGCCCTGCCGGCTGTACAGCCGGACAGTACAACAGCGGCAAATACGATCAATATGCATAACATAGTGGTTGATGTTTTGATATTTTTCATCTTCTTCTCCTTTTGATATTAAAACTAAAAATTAGTATACCCTGCCTATAATTATAGCAGGGTATCATGATTATCTTTAATAAAAAACAGGCCCTTTGTGACGATCAGTCATCATCCTTATTATAATAACCATCCTGATAAAGCCGTTCATCATCTTTGCGCTGCAGATTTACAAGATAAATACACAGGGCAATTATCACCCAAAGCGCGATCAGTCCATAAATCCGCTCTTTACTGATTTTGGCTGCCGCTTGAACATCTGAAAGCAATATTTCAGCAGGACCGGCATCGGTATCATCTTTAACCTCAACAGCTTCAAGGGTAGACACTTCCTGTTCCGCACAGTAACCTGTATCCGTTAATACCGTTACCGTAGATAACATGCTGAATAATAAGGTTACGAAAAATAGCATGAAAACCCCTGACATATTTATACGACTCATAACCGTCTCCTGCCTGAATTAAAAATAGTAACCGATTGCAGTACACACCACAAAAACGATAAGACTTATAATACCGATAACCGTAAATATCGGGTTGGCTTCATTTTTCTGAGACTTCCAGTCAACAAAAGGAATAAGCGCGATTAAACCCGCAGCTGCGGAAAGAACAACGATCCCGAAAACCTCACCCTCAATACCCATAACATAGGTCGGTATCCATTTTAAGATCTGGTATACCCATAGAAAGAACCAGTCCGGTTTTACCCCGTCAGGCGCCGGCTTTAAAAAATCAATATCCGGATCCAGGCCTGAGGGCATCAGAACAGCCAGAGTCACCACGACCCCCAGAAGAATGAGACAGTTCACCACATCATGCCATAACAAATGCGGGAACATGGGCTTATAGGGTACTTTCTTCTTTTTCTTCTTCATCTCATTTTCCACAGACATGGGCACGCTCATTCCATGGAGCTGAACCAGCAGAACATGAACACCAATAACGATCAGAAGCGCCAGAGGAAGAATCCCCACATGCATGGCAAAAAAGCGGTTCAGGGTGTGCGCCCCGACCGTTGCACCGCCGCGCAAAAACTCCATGGCATATTTACCCACCACCGGGATCGCTCCTGGAATTTCCGTACCGACGTTAAGCGCAAAGAAAGCCCGCTCATCAAAAGGCAGGGTATACCCGCTATACCCCAGAAAAAGGACCAGAAGCAGCATAATCATTCCGGTCAGCCAGGTCACTTCCCTTGGCTTACGATAGGCTTTTATAATCAGGGTTGAAAAGAAATGGACAAAAAGCACCACGATCATGAGGTTGCTTGACCAGTGATGAACCGATCGGATCAGCCAGCCGTAAGGCACATTGACCATAATCTCTTTTATGCTCTGGTAGGCAGTATCCGCAGACGGCTTATAGAAAAAAAGAAGCAGCGGACCGGTGATCAGCTGGATTAAAAGCAGAAACAACAGCATCCCGCCCATATAATACCAGATCGAATGACGGTGCATGGGAACCATCTTTTTCCGGGCAAGTGTTAGGATCGAACCCAGCCCGATACGTTGACTTACTTCATCTATAACATTAATCATTTTTTCATCTTCCGTACAATTGATGGTTATACGTGATTATTCTCTTTTTTTTCATCAAATGAAACGACCAGCTGTCCGCCTTCTATTTTCATGTCAAACTCCGGAAGCGGTCTGGGAGGCGGGCCCTGAATATTTACGCCCAGATCATTAAAATACCCGTCATGACAGGCACAGTAAAACTTTTTTGAATCCGACTTGTACTGGACAGTACAGTCCAGATGGGTACATTTTGCGGAAAAGATCCTGAGATCACCGTCCGCAGTCTTTAAAAGAACCGCCGGAATATGCCCGTACCTGAAATAGGATGCGGAATTCGGCGCCATTTTATTAATATCCGCGATCGCTATCTTAACCGCCTTGGGAAGCGGTAGCTTTTTCTTATGGAAAAGAAAACGAACCACCGGATTGGCAACATAAGCGGTCAGTGCCGTGAGCGCACCGCCGATCAAACCGGTTAAAAACCATCGCCGCGAGAGTAAGGACTCCTTAAGCTTCATCTTACCTCCTTCTTTTGTTCTTCCGTTGGCCCCGGGATATTAAGAGTACTTAAACATATCTGCCTTTAGCCGGTGGCGATTTATTTCACCAGCCGGAAGAATTTTTTAAATCTGTATTTTATCAGTCTGCGTCTTAATGCTTCTATTGTATCCGTCGGCCTGATATCTTTCGGACAGGCATCAATACATCTGAATATCGTATGACAGGCCCACACGCCTTTCGGGCTATCCACTTTTTCCAGGAATTTATCCCCTCTCTGATCACGGGAGTCTTCCATATAGCGGAAAAGTTTTGCAATGGCGGCAGGCCCCAGATAATCTTCATCCATACCCAACACCGGGCAGGCCCCGTAGCAGCAGGCACAGAGTATACAATTGACATACGGATCCAGTTTACTCACCTGCTCCGGTGACTGATGTCTTTCCTTTTCCGGTTGTTTTGTTTCATCTACATGAAGCCACGGTTCCACCTTCTGATAGGCATCCCAGAAAGGTTTCATGTCAACCACCAGGTCTTTTATGACCTCCATGTTCGGCAGGGGTTCGATTAAAACCTGGTCACCGATAAGGGTTGCAAGCTGTGTCCTGCAGGCAAGCACCGGGGCACCGTTCACCAGCATGCCGCAGGAACCGCAAACAGCGCTTCTGCAGGAAAACCGGAACGCCAGACTGTCATCGTCTATCTCCTGTATGCTCAAAAGGGCTTCAAGCACGGTTGTACCGCTGGGACAATCCTTCACAAGGGTATCGTAATACGGTTCCTTATCAAGATCAGGATTGAAGCGGAATATCTTAAAAGTATATTTAGTATTTTCGTTCTTTAGGCTCATAATCCGTTATCTCCACATCAGTGTAGCTGAACACCGGTCCATCCGGCGAATATTCTGCTTTCGTGTGTTTTAACCAGTTTTTATCATCACGGCCCGGAAAATCAAGTCTCCAGTGTGCACCGCGGCATTCTTCTCTGGGAATCGCACCCCCAACAATCATCTCTGCCATATCCAGCATTCCGCGCAGCTCCAGTACATTCATCAGGCCCGGATTAAACCGGCGCGAAGAACCATTCTGAATGGCCACATTTTTATATCTTTCTTTAAGATCTTTTATTTTTGTATAGGCTTCCTCAAGAAGCTTTTTCTCTCTAAATACACCACATTTATGAAACACCGTTTCCCGCATCTCATTAAGGATGGTCCCCACTGTTTCACCGGTCTGTTCACGGGAGATAAGTCCAGAGACAAGTTCTTCCTGTTTTTTAAGCTCTGCGTTCAGGACAGCTGTATCCGGCTCACCTGCACCGCCTTCAAGATATCGGGGAATGGCCTCACCCGCAAGTTTTCCAAAGACCGTGGTATCCAGAAGCGAATTACCGCCGAGACGGTTGGCGCCATGAACCGAGACACAGGCGCATTCACCGGCAGCATAAAGACCGTTAAGTCTTGTTTCACCGTGAACATTGGTATCAATACCGCCCATGGAATAATGCTGGCCCGGCTGAATCGGAACCGGTTCGTTGATGGGCTCGACCCCGGCAAAATCAAGGGCTATTTCCCTAATTCCCGGAAGTCTTTCAAGTATTTTATCTCTGCCAAGGTGCCTTAAGTCAAGATGGACATACTCATCCTTAAATCCGCGGCCTTCATTGATCTCTGTCTGGATACTTCGGGCAACGATATCTCTGGGGGCAAGCTCCATGGCTGTGGGCGCATATTTTTCCATAAACCGCTCACCCCTGTTATTCACCAGATAACCGCCTTCACCTCTTGCGCCTTCACTCATCAGGATATTGGTCCCATAAAGCGTGGTGGGATGAAACTGGACAAATTCCATATCTTCTATGGGCACACCGGCCTCATAGGCCAGCGCAATCCCTGAACCGGTACAGATCAGTGCGTTACTGCTGCGGGAAAAGATACGGCCGTATCCACCAGTGGCAAGAACGACCACCTTGGCGCTGATCACTTCCAGCCTGCCGGTCGACATTTCCATGGCAACCACACCATGGATACGGTCATTTTCAACCGCGAGAGAAAGAACCAGCCATTCTTCATAAAATTTAACGCCCGTTTGAACTGATCTTTCGTAAAGGGTATGCAGCAGCATATGTCCGGAACGGTCAGCAGCATAACAGCAGCGGGGATACCCCGCTCCGCCAAAGGGGCGCTGTGCGATCTTTCCATTTTTAAGTCTGCTCCAGGGGCAGCCCCAGTGTTCCAGCTCATAGACCAGAAGCGGTGCCTGCTCACACATGACTTTCGCTGCCGGCTGGTCGGCCAGGTAATCACTTCCCTTAACCGTATCAAAGGTATGCTTTTCAATGGTGTCATCTTTTGAGCCCTCAACATTTGCAAGTGCCGCATTCATGCCCCCCTGGGCTGCAATAGAATGCGAACGAACCGGATGCACCTTTGTCAGGACAGCGGTATCATACTTTTCCGACACACCCACAGCAGCACGAAGCCCTGCCAGTCCTGCGCCTATCACTAATACATCATGTTTAATCATGAGTCTTTATTCCTCTACTTATTAATTAGAAGCCGGTTCGATAGATTCCTGCTCAGTCAAACAGCCACATAAAACATACAAAAATATAGGCTACCAGACCTATGGCAGACAGACCCCAGAAGAGTTCCTTCTCTTTTTTAACCCCGAGGTCGATAAGACATGTCCTTAAACCGTAAAGGCTGTGATATATAAAAAGGAATATGACAACAAGGTCCGCAGCCAGATTGCTGTGAAGTGTGGTCCAGTACGGAACAACATCTTCTCCGAGAGCTCCTGCTACACCGAATCCGCTATACATCTTAAACCCGATTAAAAGAATCAGGAGTAGTCCGCTAATCCTGTGAAAAACCCATACAAACATGTTATATCCTCCAAAAATTCAATGGTTTATTAGTGATTGGATTGGTCGGAAAGATTTTTTTTAACATGAAGTGTTAACTTTTGCAAGAAAAATCAAACTCTTTCAATCATTTTACCTGTCTGTTATTTTAATATGGGTCTTAAAAAGAGACAGATTCGTTTTGTTTTGTTAAACCTGTCTTTTTGGCACCAAAAAAAGGGCCAATTCTAGACAAAAAAGATCCGGTAATCTTGTTACAAACAGTTATGATACTTCCCGCAGCCCCGCCTGTAGCGGGATTTCCACTATGTTTCAACAAGCTACGGGGTATCCCGGCAATTGATGTTCGCCGCCTAACGAAGATCCCGCGATTGTGCGGGACAAGGCGACACACCCCGATTTTTATTAGTAATGTTAGAATTGTGCCGATTCATCCCTGCTCAAAAAGCGGGGCTTTATCAGCACCCTCCGGCAAGCCTAATTATTTTTTATGCTGTTTTTAACATCGCATGATTGATCCTCACAAACGCCTTGTCCAAATCAAATTTTTCCCGTTCTTCCACAGTCAATACACCCAGCAATTCATCATCAATACGTGACCGCATCTTCTGAATTTCTTTATCTGAACGGCCAAGATTAATCCCGTACCTGGAAATATCCGGATCACCGCCATCTTCTTCGACCTTCTTCAAAAACAAAATCATGACCTCCTTACGGGCCAAGTCAAATCCATTACGAATGATAAAATCGATATCATAAAAATCACGCGGCGCTATTTTCGGCCTGAGCGCAGCTGCGCGAAGCTTTTCACTCACAATTTCATTGAGGGATAAACAGTTAATTGTGCCGGCCTCAAACAAAGGCTCACCCGTAAACGCATGCACGAATTTATGCCGCACCGGTTTCGGTACGGTTTTCTGGACAGGATTAAACCGCAATCCAATTTCAAACTTGATCGTCTGCTCTGTCGGAACTATCACCGAATCATATGCAAAGGAAAATATGTACTGTCTGGACTCATTACTCCCGGCATGATCAACACCGTCAATCCGCATACCAAACTGTTCTGCAAAAGATTCGATTTTATCCTTAACTGGTTGAACAGCCTTCCTCCGGATGCTTCGGGTAACAGGTTCATCCGGCAGCTGCATACTGAAATCCAGGTCTTCGCTCAACCTGTAATAAGCATAGTAAATTTTATTCAGGCAGGTACCGCCTTTAAAAACAAGGTTATCCGACAATTCATAAATGCGCGAAAGGATCAGGGTCAGATAATAGTCTTTCTCCATCAGCGGAGCATAAAACCCGGTTTGCGAGGCAATACGATCCACCAATTCTGAAAACCTGCTTTTATCATTGTGGATCATTGACTATGGCCCCCCACTTTTTACAGATTTTTCCTCTTCGATCATCGGAAAATGAAATCAAAGAAGTTCCCTGTACACTCTGTTCCAAAGGTCGTAATAGTGCTGCCTTCACCCCTGCCTTCTCAAGAGCCAGACCGATACGCTTTCGTGTTTTGATAGCTGGAAACCGGGTACTGTAATCGATCAGTTTCTTCATGTCGCACCTTCCCCCCCCGGCAAACCTCTCCACAATTTTAGCAGCTTCATCAATCCCGCCAACCGGTTTGTTGTAGTAAACAAGATCAACCAGGGTTCTTTCCTTCGAACTGACCCAAACATCCCAGCCCTTTATGTTTATTTTCTCCAGCCCATACATTTTCTCCGGAGAAATTTTTATAAATTTGAATGTCAGCCCGGCAATTGTTTTTATTTTGGAAATTTTCAGGTTCACCACGTAAACGGTCTGAAACTGTTGATCAATAAAGTTGTAAAAGTTAAACATGGTTGAATAACCGATATAATACGCCTCTCCCGGCGAGAAAAAAACAGGCGGGATAAGAAATTCACTCACGCGCCTGCCCGTAAGCACAGCGTCCAGGGGTACAAAAATATAGACCCCTCTTTTAAGAGGGATAAATATGCGCTTGTTTTTAAGGCTGTAAACCAGCTGGTTCCTGTAAGGAAAATTTTGTGGTAAAAAGGTGTCCAGCTCCTTTGCCGTTACAATATCTTTTCCTTCATAAGTGAGCCTGGCAACAAGTTCTGCCTCTGTTCCGCTCAGGGAAGCTATTGCACTATTGTTATTCATAAATAATCTTAAAATTATTATTCTCAAACAAACATACAACAAAAAATACCACATTTTTTCTATCTGTCAACCGGAATTCAGCATTAAAAAAGGCCCTCCAAGGGTCAATTCTAGACAAAAAAGATCCGGTAATCTTGTTACAAACAGTTATGATACTTCCCGCAGCCCCGCCTGTAGCGGGATTTCCACTATGTTTCAACAATCTACGGGGTATCCCGGCAACTAAACTTGATTATTTTGGATACATGCCGCTTGACTCCGCATCAGGGACGGTCGGCGCGACACGATCCCGACCAAGGTGACCCCGGTTTACCGGTTCAGACATTTTAGCCTGATTTTAAAGAAATACATGAAAAAACAGTCAAAATCACTCACTTGTAAATGCTTCAGTTGGGGGGGGGAACATCAAGTCTAGAAAAAATTAAATTTGCGTGTCAATAATAATGACACAACAAAACATGCTATTGAATACACTGGGTGATTTTAAATGTTCGGAAACTGAAGATTACAGGTTAAGTAATATTTACGAAATCCAACATTCAACTAAAAGTATTATAATGACAGTATATTGCTATCATTACGCCATTAATTAATTATTGTTGACTGCATACTCTTTACATAATACGATTTATTAATCGTGAAAAATTCTGTAATTGATTATAAATTAAGGCGGAATCATATTGAAGATTAATAATAAAATTATCGCTGGTTATTTCCGGATTTAATTCCTCGTCAGCATCATAGCCGGCATCCTTGAAATAATGACCAACAGGTAAAAAAAGACAATGCGTGATCGAAAAATTAGTCTTCCAATAAAACTTGCCTTTGGAACAGGACAGGCCGCCGAATCCATCAAATCAAATTCCTTTGAGTTTTTCCTGATGTTTTACTACATCCAGGTTTTGCACTTAGACCCCATTTTGTCGGGTACCGCTATTCTTCTGGCGCTGGTGATGGACGGGATTACAGACCCAATTGTCGGCGCCATCTCCGATAATTTTCATTCGCGTCTCGGCCGCCGCCATCCATTTATGTATGTATCCGCGATTCCCTTTGGCTTAATGTTCTATTTACTGTTCAGCCCCCCAAACGGTTTATCTGACACCGGTCTTTTTATCTGGCTAACATTTTTTGCCATCGGTTTACGCGTCATGATGACGTTTTTTCTTATACCTTATTATGCCTTAGGTGCCGAGCTGACCGAGAACTACAGCGATCGCACCGCTCTCGTCGCAATTCGAAATATGTTTTCTTTTATCACGGCCATTTTTTTATCAATAGTTGCATTTAGGATTTTTTTTAAAGCAAGCGATGCGTATCCTCAAGGCCAACTCAACCCTGATGCTTACCCCGGCTTTGCGTTGACCTTCGCTATCGTGTCCGTCATTGCCATACTCATATCGACACGCGGAACCCAATCACAAATCCCTTATTTACACACCCGCAAAAGTGATAAAACTTTGTTTTCAGGAAGCTTCAGCGACTTCTACAAATATTTCTATACAGGACTGGGCGATGTGCTGAAAAACCGGGCATTCCTCTCCATCTTTTTGGTTTCCATTACGTTCTTTATTTTAAGCGGTATACAACGAGCACTTGTTTTGCACATGAACACCTACTTTTGGGCGCTCAAAACAGCCGAAATGCAATATTTGTTCTACGCTTTTTTTGCATCCACTGTACTCGCAATACCGTTCATCAAGCACATTATTAATTGGTTGGATAAGAGAAGAACAATGTATCTTGGATTGTCGGTCATCCTGACATCCTATGTGCTACCCACCATCCTGCGCCTCAGCGATTTCTTTCCAGACAATGACAGCTCATTGCTATTACCCATACTGATTTTCAGCCAAATCACAACAGGTTTCGGCATGGCCATTATGGCTGTCGGGTCAGGATCAATTTTGGCAGATATTGCAGATGATCAGGAACTGCAAACAGGCAAGCGCCAGGAAGGTTTGATTTTTTCTTTTATCTCTTTCGCCCAGAAAGCAACATCGGGTGCAGGACATTTCTTTGCAGGTCTCGCTCTCTCTCTGATATCGTTTCCTACGGAAAGAAACGTTCAGCCTGTTGATATACCGGAGGATGTTCTCTTCAAACTCGGTATTGTCTATGGCCCAAGCGTTTTAGTTTTTGGTTTAGTCTGTTTTTACTTTTTCTCTTTCTATAACATCACGCGTGAAAGTCATGAGGAAACCCTGGAAACTTTGAGAATACGACGTTTAGAAGAGACGAGCGATTTGTCAGAAAAACAAACTTGAAATAACTGCGTGGCAGCAACACCCGCAAACGAGTAAAGACACACGGTAAATCACATGCGGCGTTTCCCGCCGCTATAACGACCATGGATGCTGGATAGGATTGGCGTTCCCCCTAAAAACTGAAGTATTTATAAGTTAGTGATTTTGAGAGATAAAAGGATGAACTTAAACATCTGATAATTAACCATTATGTTAAACAAATTCGGTGATTTGTAAATGATTCCGTTTTCTGAAGAACATTCAAGAACCAAAAATACTACTGAATATTCACGCAGCAACTTAAAAAAGGGCCTCACTTCCAAATAACAAGGTCCTGCAAATCTATTGTTTTTTTATTCTCTGTATTCTGATCAGATTTGCACCGTATTTCACTTGAACCCTGGAACCCCCGACCCCTGCCACGACAAAGGCGTGGTTGAACCCTCTTTAAGCTTTAGATTAAAGAATCGCCTCTTTATGCCGTGCACTATGGCACTGGATGTTGACTGCCACCGGAAGGCTGGCAATATGGCAGGGGAATGTCTCCACATGGACAGAAAGTGCGGTGGTCCTGCCGCCAAACCCCTGAGGTCCGGTACCCACTGCATTTACCCTTTTTAAAAGCTCTGCCTCAAGTTCTTCAATTTCCGGATCATCATTTGGTTTTCCCACTTCCCGCAGAAGTGATCGCTTTGCCAGCTCCATGGTCCTTTCCGCAGTACCGCCGATTCCCACACCCACAATTAACGGCGGACAGGGATTGCTTCCGGCCTCTTCAACCGCGTTGGTCACAAAATCAATCACGCCCTGTCTGCCCTGGGCAGGTTTTAATACAGCAAGCTTACTCATGTTCTCACTCCCGCCGCCCTTGGGTGCAACAATTATCTTCAGTTTATCTCCGGGCACGATTCGGGTATGAATAATCGGCGGGGTATTGTCTTTGGTGTTTATTCTGGTAGAAAAAGGTTTATCAACCATTGATTTGCGCAGATACCCCTCTTCATAACCATCACGCACCCCCTGGGCAAGGGCTTCGTAAAGGTCGCCGCCCGCAATATGGACATCCTGCCCCAGATCAATAAAAACAACGGCTGCACCGCAGTCCTGACAAAGGGGAATCTTTTCCTCAGCCGCGATTTTTGCATTTTCCTGAATAAGCGACAGCACCTCTATTGCAGCCTCTGAAACCTCGTTTTCTTTTGCTTTTTTAATGGACGCAAGTACATCCTCGCAAAGATAAAAATTGGCTTCCTGGCACAGTTTTGCCACAGTCTCGATTATTTTGTCGGTTGTAATCTCTTTCATTTTCATAACTCAGCATTTTTCAAGAGGTTAATTCAAAACTTGTCCGTTGTCCGTAGCCTTTAGTCCGTTGCAACTGACAACCAGCCCTGAGCGAAGTCGAAGGGCGAACCACTGACAACTGACCATCTAATTGCCCTGGCAATTAGATCCCCATCACATCAAGAAGCCCTTTAACCGCTTCTGCGGACTTCTTCAGTGCTGCAAGTTCATCATCTGTCAGCTTCATTTCAATAACCTGTTCAATACCGTTTGTTCCCAGTTTCGCGGGAACTCCGGCGACAATACCATTAATTCCGTACTCACCCTCAAGAAGAGTCGCACAGGGGAGAATCTTCTTCTTATCTTTAATAATGGCCTCTACCATCTGTGCTGAAGCCACGCCCGGCGCATAAAAAGCACTGCCGGTTTTTAACAGGGCAACAATTTCTGCACCGCCCTTAACCGTACGCTCTACCATACTGTCGATCTTTTCTTTCGGCAGCAGATCTGATATGGGAATACCTGCAACCGTACACAGCCTTGTAACCGGAACCATGGTATCCCCATGCCCGCCCAGAACACAGGTAAACACATCTTCGATAGAAACATTCAGTTCCTGGGCGATAAAAGTCCTGAACCTTGCGCTGTCAAGTACACCCGACTGGCCAAACACTCTTGTTCTCGGAAACCTGCTCACATGAAGCGCCATCTGGGTCATGGCATCCAGAGGATTACACACCACTATAATAATACAGTCCGGAGAATGTTTGACCACACTTTCTGTTACCTGCTGAACGATCTTACTGTTGGTCGCCACCAGATCATCCCGGCTCATTCCCGGTTTACGGGGGATACCTGAAGTAATTACCACAATGTCAGAACCTGCGGTTTCTTCATAATTATTGGTTCCGATAATATTTACACTGGAACCGATAATCGGACAGGATTCCAGCATATCCAGTCCCTTCCCCTGGGGAAGACCATCAACAATATCCACAAGAACAACATCCGCATACCCACCTTCTGCTATTCTAAATGCACAGGTTGCTCCCACATTACCCGCGCCGATTACAGATACTTTGCTACGCATAGCCGTACCTCCTTCATATAATAAAATTATTAAATAATTATTAACCTTTGGATGATTAAAACAACATAAGACAAAGCTTTTTTTGTGTCAATTAAAAAAAAGATAAAGAAATAAATAGAGAAAAACTGGACTGTTCAGTCTTTATAAAAAAACGCCTAAAGAATCGCTGGAAAAGGATACGCCTGTAGAGTCTCTCGGTAGTTAAGTTGATTACTTTGATACCTGCCATCTGCCTCTGCACAAATGTGTAACATATGCGCGGCATGATTACGACCGATATCCTTAAAACTGCGTGCGTCTCAGTCACAACTCAGTCACGTGAATAATAAATCTTGACTATGATATCAATAGTGATACTATATAGATATGCTCAAGGTTAGCGAAACGATCAAACTAATGAGACAGAATCCCAAAGGGATTCGTTTTGAGGATCTTTGCAGGGTTTGTGATCACTATTTCGGAGATCCAAGGCAAAAGGGATCCAGCCACCGTGTATACAAAACACCGTGGCAGGGAGATCCAAGAGTAAATATTCAGAATGCAAAAGGCAAAGCCAAAGCTTATCAGGTCAAACAAGTCCTGAATGCTATCAGGAGGTTAGAATATGAAAAACCTGAAAAATGATCATTATACATATCGGGTGACATGGTCGGAGGATGATAATGAGTATGTTGGCCTCTGCGCAGAGTTTCCAAGCCTTAGCTGGCTTGCATCCTCTCAGCAAGCCGCACTCAAAGGAATCAGCACTTTAGTAGCGGATGTCGTAGCGGACATGAAGAAATCTCACGAACCAATCCCAGAACCTCTCGCTGGCAAACAATTCAGCGGTAAATTTGTGGTTCGCGTTCCGCCGGATGTCCATCGCCACCTGGCTGTAGAAGCTGCTGAAGCAGGCGTTAGCCTTAATCGGCTGGCAAGTGCAAAGCTTGCGTACTAGGAGGTTGCCCGACAATAGACTTCTACTGCGATCGGCTGCACATTCCGCTGACCACATTGGAAAAGAAACTGGTTTTAGGTTTTGCATAAAGGATGAAAGCCGTTCCTCCAATCCCGAAAACCGGGATGCTCTTCGAGTCCGTCAGGACGCTCTTTTGTTTGATTTTCCGAAACCTCCAAAAAAAAACAGGGCCATCCAGTAACTGAACAATCCTGTCTTCTATAAAATATCATGTAAGAATCAAACAAAAAGGCTTAACGTTGTTTCCATCCGTAAAAAGATTTATTCTGAATCTGGTCACGGGTCTGCATCTGCGTCTGGCGCCCGCTGATTCCCCACAAGTCTTTTTTGCTTTTTCTTTGTTCTTCCAGCTCTTCTTCTTTGATATAATTCATTACGGCAGATATGGCCGCTTTAAGCCTTTTTTCATCACTCACAGGAGAGCTCCCTTCGTTAAACCGTTTAAACTGTTCAAACCGTTTAAACCGATACCCTCATCAATTTATTGGTTCATCAAGTCTGCTTAAAAGATCATTTGCCGCCGAGGTCGGTGAAACCGATCCTTTTTCCACGTCGCATCTAAGCTTCGTTAAGGACTTTCTTACATCATTTTTTCTATAAAACCACTCTTTAATGCCATCTCCCACCAGTGCCTGCATCCAGGCAACCGCCTGTTTTTTCCGTTTTTCTTCAAGCTCGCCGCTATCTGTGAATTTTTTCCGATGATTTAGAACGGTCTCCCAGGTCTTGTCTATATCAATCATCTTTAAAGCGCTGCAGGTCAAAACCGGAGCAGACCAGGTCATGGTCTCCGGCCGCAAAAGATGCAGGGCCGACTCATATTCTTTTCTGGCCTGCTTTGCCTTTTCAATATTATCACCATCCGCTTTATTCACCACCACCGCATCGGCAAGTTCCAGCACGCCCTTTTTGATCCCCTGAATCTCATCACCTGCACCTGCGATCATTAGAACCATAAAAAAATCAACCATTGAGGCAACAGTTGTCTCTGACTGTCCCACGCCCACGGTCTCAATGATCAGAACATCAAAACCAGCGGCTTCACAGGCAATCATGGTTTCCCGGGTCTTACTGGCGACTCCGCCAAGAGTTCCTCCTGAAGAAGACGGCCTGATAAAGGCAGCCGGTTCAATCGAAAGCTTCTCCATCCGGGTCTTGTCCGCCATGATACTGCCGTGGCTCCGGGTACTGCTGGGATCAACCGCAAGCACCGCCACCTTATGCCCCTTACGGATCAGAAACATCCCGAGACTTTCAATAAAAGTACTCTTCCCCGCACCCGGCACCCCGGTGATTCCAAGACGAACCGCTTTTCCGGAATGGGGAATCAGGCTGTCAATCACCTGCCTTGACAAGGCTTTATGATCATGGCGGGAACTTTCAATCAGTGTGATGGTCTTTGAAAGCACCCGCCGGTCTTTATTAAGAACACCCTGAATATAGGTTTGGGGGTCTTTCAAACTTACTTCCTCTCATCAAGCGCATTTAAGAGCTTGTTGGCAGATTCCGTAATCACTGTACCCGGGCCAAAAACGCCCACAGCGCCGGCTTCATAGAGAAAATCATAATCTGCAGGAGGAATCACACCGCCCACAACAACCAGAATCTCTTTTCCGCCCTGTTCTTTGAGCTCTTTAATGATCTCAGGAACAAGATATTTATGCCCGGCAGCAAGAGAGGAAACCCCAACCACGTGAACATCATTTTCAACAGCCATCTTGGCCGCTTCTGCAGGGGTTTGGAACATCGGACTGATATCAACATCAAATCCAAGATCTGCATAGGCTGATGCAATCACCTTAAACCCTCTGTCATGTCCGTCCTGTCCCATTTTGGTCACCAGAATCCTGGGTCTGCGGCCCTCTTTTTCAGCAAACTCATCTGTTCTTTTTCTGACAGAGGCGATAATCTCACTGTCGCCGTACTCTGATGCAAATGCACCGGAAACACACTGGGTGGTTGCCACATAACGACCAAAGACTTTCTCAATCGCATCAGAGATCTCACCAATGGTTGCCCGTGCACGCATGGCCGGGATACAAACCTCAAGCAGGTTTCCATCAGCTGCAGCACAGTTAGTCACAGCTTCAAGCGCGCTTTTCACCTCTGCGTCATTTCTTTTTGCACGAAGCTCTTTCAGGCGTGCGACCTGCTCATCACGGACAGCACTTGAAATAGCCAGCACATCAATCTCCGCCTCTTCTTCAAGCTGATATTTATTCACACCCACAATCACATCCTTGCCCTGATCAATACGGGCCTGTTTGCGGGCCGCAGATTCCTCGATGCGCATCTTCGGCATTCCCGACTCAATCGCTTTTGCCATACCGCCGAGCTCATCAACTTCCTTAAGAATTTTTCTTGCTTCCTGAACAATAGAATTGGTCAGTGATTCAATATAGTATGACCCGCCAAGCGGATCAACAACCTTGCAGATATTTGATTCTTCCTGGACAATGATTTGGGTATTTCTTGCGATACGTGCGGAAAAATCAGTGGGCAGTCCAATGGCTTCATCAAATGAATTGGTATGGAGTGACTGGGTTCCGCCAAGAACAGCAGACAGACATTCCATGGTGGTACGGATGACATTATTATACGGATCCTGCTGAGTCAGACTCCAGCCGGATGTCTGGCAATGGGTCCTGAGCATCAGAGATTTCTGGCTCTTGGGATTAAACTGACGGATAAGATCCGCCCACAGAAAACGGGCCGCGCGCAGCATGGCGATATCCATAAAGAAGTTCATGCCGATACCAAAGAAGAACGAAAGACGGCCTGCAAAGGCATCAATATCCATGCCGGAGGCAAGCGCTGATTTTACATACTCCAGACCGTCTGCCAGAGTAAAGGCGGTCTGCAGGACCGAGTTGGCACCGGCTTCCATCATATGATACCCGCTGATACTGACGGTATTATACTTGGGCATATTCTTTGAGCAGTAACCGATAATATCTGAAACGATCCGCATGGAGGGTGTCGGCGGATAAATATAGGTATTCCGGGTCAGATACTCTTTTAAGATATCATTCTGGATGGTTCCGGCCAGTTTGTCCTGGGAAACACCCTGCTCTTCTGCAGCCACAATATATCCGGCCAGGATCGGCAGAACAGATCCGTTCATGGTCATGGAGACTGACATCTCATCCAGAGGAATACCCTCAAACAACACCTGCATATCCTCAATGGAGTCTACCGCAACACCGGCCTTACCTACATCACCGGCAACTCTGGGATGATCAGAATCATATCCGCGGTGAGTGGCCAGGTCAAAGGCAATTGAAAGACCCTTCTGGCCGGCGGCCAGATTTCTTTTGTAAAATGCATTTGACTCTTTTGCGGTGGAAAAACCCGCATACTGGCGGATCGTCCATGGACGGCCGGTATACATGGTTCCTCTGACACCGCGCACATAAGGATCTATACCGGGAAGCGTATTATCAAATTCTATCCCTTCAAGATCCTCTGCCGTATAAAGCGGCTTAATATCAATTCCTTCAGGGGAAGCCCAGGTCAGAGAATCAAGCGGTTTTCCTCTGAGCTCCTTCTCTGCCAAAGCTTCCCATTTTTCTTTATTTGGATGTTTTCCCATAATAAACTCCTTTTATTTCATAATTCGCAATTATTAAATCGTGAGATACTACACCCCGCTTTTCACTTCTCATCCCTCACTTTTCACTTTTTTCAATTAGCATTCCTGACAAAGTTCCACCAGAACACCGCCGGTTGCTTTTGGATGCAGAAAAGCAATTTTTTTACCGCCTGCTCCGATTCTGGGTGTCTGATCGATCAGTTTTACATCTTTTGCTTTAAGCTCTTCAATAGCGGCGTCAATATCTTCAACCAGAAATGCAAGGTGCTGAAAGCCCGTGCCTTTCTTTTCAATAAACTTGGCTACCGGACCATCCGGCGAAGTTGATTCCAGAAGCTCTACTTCGCTGTCGCCCACAGGAAAAAAACCGGTGGTTACTTTCTGCTCTTCAACTGTTTCGGTTTTTGTACAGCCTATTCCCATAATGTCTGTCCAGAATTTGCTTCCTTCATCCATGCTGTTTACCGCGATTCCAAGATGGTCGATCTTAAGTATCTTCATATTCTTTCCCTTTCAATCGTTTATATATTATTCAATTTTAATGAAATACACACTGCATAGTTTTCCACAGAACTGATTAGTATAATATATAGAGTAAGCACATGTCAAGATTGATAAACAAAAACGCTACCTTTCTGTATTTCCTTAACATTTTACAGGTTAACCCAAACAACCCCCACAAATCCTTCAGTCTCTTCAACTACTTCAGACACTCCAAGTACTTCAGGCACTCTAAGTACTTTAGGCATTTTAGACACTTTAAGTACTTTTCCCATTTACCTTTTGACACTAGCTCTGATTTAAAATATTATTCATTAATAAACAATAATTAATAAATACGGCCCCGATATGGAAACAATCTACCGAACACCCCCCTACAAATTCTGCCCCTTTTGTAAAGGTCATCTCAGTCAGGAAGATCCCTACCGGCAGAAATGCATGGAATGCGGTTTCATCCTGTATCATAATTCGAGCCCCTGCGCAGGAGCCGTCCCGATCGATAAAAACAACAGAATACTCCTGGCAAAAAGAGGCATAGAGCCTTTTAAAGGCGGCTGGAACATCATCGGCGGTTTTCTTGATTATGGTGAAAATCCGATGGACGGTTTAAAAAGAGAAGTAAAAGAGGAAACCGGTGTAGACTGTGACGTCACCGGCCTAATCTGCATGTATGCAGACACTTATGGAAAAAATGGACAGGCTCTAATTAATATGTGTTTTACGGTTAAGCTTCTCTCCGAAGATGTCACCCCTCTTGATGATGTGAGTGAGCTCAAATGGTTCAAACTTAACAGCCTTCCGGATAACATCCCCTTTGAAAGCGACCTGAAAGCTTTAAATGAGCTTAAAAAAATCGTAGCATAAAAGAAAATAGACAGTAGAGAAACACTTTATGGAGAAACATTCACTTAAAGTTCTGGAATTTGACAGGATCTGTGAGTTCCTGAATACCTTCGCCACATCATCCGGGGGGAAAAGAAGGTGCAGAGAACTGGTTCCGGCTTATGATGAAAGAAGTGTGACCACACTTCTTGATGAAACCTCTGAAATGAGAAAAGTTGTGGAGCTTTCAGGACCGCTCATACTAAACTGTGTTTATGACATAAAAGATGCCGTTAAAAGATCAAAAATCCAAAATGCTTATCTCGAACACGAAGATTTTCTAAAAATTGAACAGACTATAGATACCGCAAAAATAATAAAAAACTTTTTCTCGGAATATAATGAGGCCTGTCCGAATATCTTTAAAATAACGGACAGCATCATTATTCTTTCCACGCTTATAAGCAATATCAGAAGATGCGTCTCTCCCCAGGGAAAGATCCTTGACAGCGCAAGCCCTAAGCTTGCCGAGATCCGGGACCGACTGGGCAAGCTTCGCCTGAACGTGTTAAATATTCTAGAACAGATTATAAACAATAACGATCTTCAGCCTGCGGTTCAGGATGATTTTATCACCATACGCAACAGCCGTTATGTTATCCCGGTAAGAACGGACAGAAAAAACATGATTCCAGGCGTTGTCCATGACCAGTCACAAAGCAAAGCGACTTTCTTTATCGAACCTCTTTCCGTGGTCAACTTAAACAATGAACTTCAGAGCCTGCACCGGGAAGAATATTACGAAGAGATAAAGATACTGACTGAACTCACAGAAATGGTCAATGAATACAGCGAAGAGATACTTATTGATCTTGAGATCCTTGAGCATATTGACCTGATACACGCACGCGCACTTTTAAGCAGGGCTTTAAACGCTGTAAGACCTATAATTGATACAAAAGGTGAGATCAGCCTGAAAAGCTGCAGGCATCCCATCCTTATTTCAAATTTTATTGAAGATGCAAAAACAGAGCCCGAGAAAGAAGAACCGGTAGAGATAACGGGCCGGTGGGAATTTAACCGGAAAGACATCGTACCGATAGACATCAAAAAAGAAAAAGACACCCGGATCGTTGTTATTACAGGTGCAAACGCAGGCGGAAAGACCGTGAGCATGAAAACACTGGGCCTTTTCGTACTGATGGCTCAGGCCGGGCTCCACCTTCCTGCTGAAAAAGGAAGCCGTCTCTCGATCTGTAAAAATATTTTTGCAGACATCGGTGATGAACAGAACATAGAAACAAGCCTCAGCACTTTTTCCGCACATATGGCACAGGTAAAAGATATTCTTTTAAATGCGGAACAAAAATCCATGGTCCTGTTTGATGAACTCGGATCAGGCACGGATCCTTCAGAAGGCGGCGCCCTTGCCGTAGCAATACTTGACTCTTTAAAGGAACGCGGCAGTTTCACCGTGGTAACAACCCACCTTAATATCCTTAAAACCTATGCCTACAGCAATGATGATGTTAAAAATGTATCCGTTGAATTTGACCCCGTCACCCTAAAACCAAACTACAAACTGGTTTATGGCGTTCCCGGGATCAGCAACGCACTTGCCATTGCCAAAA
Organism: uncultured Thermodesulfobacteriota bacterium; assembly: GCA_964387595.1. Classification (GTDB taxonomy): domain Bacteria; phylum Desulfobacterota; class WTBG01; order CAIYCZ01; family CAIRTM01; genus JAHEEI01. The sequence continues at coordinate 21,772 of CAYLYF010000007.1, forward strand.
ATATCGGAATTCCCCAGGATGTTCTTGATAAGGCTGTTACGCATGTTGACATGTCAGACCAGCAGGTCACAAAACTGATACACGGGCTGGAAAACACCCAGCTTGAAATGATAGAAGAAAAAAAAGGAATTGAAAAAATAACAGCACTTGCAAAAAAACATCTCCGGGCAACTGAAGAACTGTTTGGAAAAATAAAGAGCAGAAAAGACAAGATCCTTAAAAATTTTGAAACAAATTCAAGAAAGCTCTTAAGGGAAAGTGAAGATGAACTGATGAAAATCATAAAGGACCAGAAAAAAAGACGGCTGATCAGACCAGATGATACCCAAACCAACCGGGACAAAGACCCGGAAATGTTCCAAAAGGTTAAAGGAAAGCTTTACAGCCGGTTCCCGAGAAAAGACATGCCCGTAATCAGGCCGGAGAATCTTGAGACCGGACAGACCGTCAGAGTCACTCACCTGCAAAAAAACGGAATTGTGGTTAAAGCTGACAACAAGACCAAAAAAGCGGAGATCAGCATTGGAAATATAAAAGTGAAGACCGTTTTCAATGAGCTGGAGCAGATAGACAAAAAAGAAAAAAAGGCTGTGCCCAAAGCAGCCATAACAAAAAAAAACCCGTCTGATAATCAGCCGGTCTCTACGCTGAGCAGCAGTGTGAATGTGATTGGTATGCGGGTTCCCGATGCACTCCCGGTTGTTGACAAGGCAATTGATAATGCACTTTTAACCGGAGCAGTAAATCTTGAAATAATCCACGGAAGAGGTACCGGAAGGTTAATGAAAGCTATTCACGAATGTCTTGAAGAACATCCGTCTGTAAGCAGATTTGACAATGCCCCTTCTGATCAGGGCGGAACCGGGATAACAATTGCAAAGATAAAGTAATTACATCAAGGGTTCAGGGATTCAAGGGGTCGAAAGTAAGTTTACCCAGTGGAGGATGAACGTCGAACATCGAATTTTGAATGAGGAAAAGATGATGCCACAAAAATATGGCCTTGAAGAACGGTTGCTAGGCTTTTCTGTAAGCATTATCAAACTGGTTGAGCACCTTCCAAACACTCGGACCGGCAATCATGTGGCGGGACAATTATTACGATCGGGAACATTTCCTTATCCAAACCACGGTGAAGCCCAGGCAGCGGAGTCGCCAAAGGATTTTATCCATAAATTGCCATTCTCTCAAGGAACTCAGAGAAGCCCAACGATGGCTCCGGTTGATCAAAAAGGTTCCTCTGCTTAAAAATCCGAAACTGCTTGATGAACTTTTGCTGGAAACTGAAGAATTGATTAAGATTTTTGTGACAAGCATCAAAACCGCTGGAAAGAAGAAATAATAAATAAGCACTGAACATCAAATATGAATGCGGAAAAAGAAAAGAAATCAGCAGGAAACAAATGATACTCCCGCAGCAATCTACGGGGTATCTCGGTAGTTAAATTTGATTATTTTAACACATGCCGCTTGACTCCGAACCAAGGTTCAGTGTATGCGTGGCATATTTCCGATCAACTGATATTTATGATTGTTTTTTTTATTCAACGTTGGACGTTCATCTTTTAAATACTTTACTATTTTACAGTTGTACATCTTTTACGCTACGGAATCATATGAACAATCTTATCTCAGCAAAAACAAACGAAAAAAAGATCCTTACGATCACTTGCTTCAGCCATTTCCTGAGTCACTTCAACATGCTGGTATTTCCTGCGCTGGTACTGCCCCTTTCGGCCCTGTTGGGAATATCCATCGGAAGCACCATTGAAATATCCTTCTGGATGTACCTGATGTACGGATTGACCGCCCTTCCCTGGGGACTGGCTGCTGACCGGTGGGGCGCAAAACCCCTTTTAACCCTGTTTCATCTGGGATCAGCCATAAGCTGTTTTGCTGCAGCCTTTTATGCCGGTTCCATAAACGGTTTGGCCGTATCCATGATGGGGCTTGGGATCTTTTCCGGGATCTATCATCCTGCCGGACTGGGTCTAATCTCAAAGGAAACAAAAAAGATCAGCAGAAAGCTGGCCGTAAACGGTGTATTCGGGAGTCTCGGAATTGCCTTTGCAGCTGTGTTTGCCGGATTTTTCAACTCCTATTTCGGACTAAAAACAGTCTTTATACTACTTGGCCTAATAAATCTTTCCGGTCTTTTTCTGATTGCCGGATATAAACCCGTTCAAAAACCAGCAACGGATAAAAAAACACAGGATACGGCTGCATCTTTTCTTACCCCATTCATCATTTTACTGTGCGTCATGATGCTTGCAGGCATCTGTTACCGGGGCTCCACCTTAACGATTCCGGCCTACTTTGAACTGAAAAACAATGATATTTTTTCAATGTGTGCATCACTTACCGGACTTTCCCTGACAAAAAACCTGGTGGCCACCCTTTCAACCACGATCATTCTAATGGCTGGAATTATCGGCCAGCTTTTCGGCGGACGTTTAGCTGAAAAATTCGATCTTCGTTTCTGCTATATCTGCATGCATCTTGTTATTATTCCGGTGGCGTTTTTAATGGCAAAAACAGCGAACTTTCCCCTCATCGTTCTGGGGATGTTATATTTTTTCTTTCTGCTTGGAACCCAGCCCATAGAAAACACCCTGGTGGCAAAATTAACCCCGAAAAGGTTTCTTTCTACAGCATACGGATTAAAATTTATCTTTACCTTCGGTGTGGGGGCCCTTTCTGTTAAAGCCATCAAGCAGATTGAAACATCCTTCGGCATCGAAAACATCTTTACCTTCCTGGGAATAGTTTCAATGATCCTGGTATCAGTGATCGGTCTTTTAATACTTGTCACCTCAAAGCATAACATCAGGTGATAGAAATCAGGTTTCTGGTTTTTGTATACATCAACCCTACAAAATACAACTTGATATATACCCTCCCCTCACATCATATGAATTTTTCAAAAAGAATAATAAAAAGTCCTAAAATATATTTTTTTGATACGGGACTCCTCTGTTTTTTATTAAGGATTAGAAACCCTCAGGATATCCTGACGCATAACATGAGAGGTTCAATTTTTGAAAGTTTCATAATATCAGAGATATATAAAACTTTTACACATGCTGGAGAAATTCCCCCTCTTTATTTTTGGCGAGATAAAACCGGACATGAAGTTGATTTAATAATTGAAGCAAGTGAAAAACTAATCCCAATTGAAATAAAATCCGGAGAAACTATCTCTAGCTCATTTTTAAACAATCTAAAATATTACATGTCACTTAAAGGTAACAACACATCAGCAGGAAGTCTTGTTTACGGTGGGAACAAACATTATCAAAGAGAAAGGATAACTATAAAAACATGGTTCCAATGTTCATAACAACACCTGTTTTTATGCTTACCAGCTTTATATGCCTTAAAAGACACTTTAAGTACTTCAACTTACTTTAAATATTTTTCCTTTTATAGTTTTGTTACTGACAACTATCAACAGACCGCAGTTAATGCTTTTGCTTTTATGTTCTTGACTTTGCCTCAAGCTTAAGCGCTCCTCTTCACCCTTTCCTTTTCATCTTTTTCTCAGTGTACTCCGAAGCTCTGTGGTGAATAAGGTTTTGATCTTTTCAGTTCTAACAAACCCTCTGCGTTTTCTGCGCACTCTGCGAGAGAACGATTTTACAAGTTTAAAGTCTTGGCCCCCTATTACCTGTTTTCATGCCAAAACGCACTTACAGGCAAGGCTGACAATTTTGGGCCGAAGGGTATGTGTTCATCTCCTGTATACAGTTCAATGTCTACTTCGCTTCCTGTTTGAGACCGGAAATGACACAGATCAATCCGTTGAAAATACCATGACGATTGCTTGAGAAGTTCGGATACAACAAAATTTCAAGGATGTTACCTGCTGTTCCATGATCTTCGGCAAGCCGCCTGTAATCAACACCCATAAGATTGCATGCAAGACCGGTATGAATTAAAAAAATTTAAGTGATTTCACAATTCTCTTTCCGATATTAACTGACCAGCTCGAGCGCATATGAATCAAAAAAAGCTCTTCAATCATCACCGAAAATCCAAAGTACAAAGCATTTTAGGATCAGCTTTCAGCCTTGAAGAGCATCCCTGCAAAGCCGCGATTTGACCAGCCTTCGCACAAGGCTACGGCGTGGCACGAGATCGGTCTTACGACCTCGATGTAAAATCAAATCACACTTAAGGCTGCGTCGAAATATCCGTCTATTTTCTACCACAATGAAAAATAGTCTTGACTATCTTTCATTTCAGCAAACTCTATATGTCCTTAAACATAGCGATTCCACATTCCCCAATCTAAATTCCGCAAGCAGCTTCTCCTTTCCTTCTTTTCTCCCGTTTAGTTTTACAAGAGTCAGGATCGTCGACAATATCCTCCGCACATCTCTGAATCCCGAGAACAGACGGGTCGATATTGGACAGAATATTTTTTTATTTTCCCGAAACGGCGAAAAGCGAATAGAAACAACTGATCCCATCAGAGCAAAAGCCCGGGTTAAAACATAAATCTGATATTTTTTATAATTTCAAATAATTGAGAATAAAAAAACTAATTGTTTGCTTGAGCTAAAACGTGTAAACTTTATAAAATCCAACGAATCATCGATTAAAACAAATGGAGCAGATATTGGAAAAAGAAAAAATTTTAAAACGTGTCCTGAATATTTGCAGGTTAAACGGATACTCTATCATCATCTTCGCGGGTCTTTGCTGCCTAATCTGTATATTTATCGGCAGCTGGTCAGGTGTGATCATCGGCATTGCCGTGGCGGCCTCCGGATATATGGAGCTCACAGGCGGTAAAAGATTAAAAGATAATATACCTGATGCAGGGAAATGGTTTATTGCAAGCCAGCTCTGGCTGATGGGACTATTAATATCTTATGCAGTATATAAATTATTATCCTTTGACCCTTCACAGGTTTCGGTTCTTCTGTCCCCCGAGATAAAAACATTAATTGAAACACAGCTGAACCTTACGGCAGAAGCTTTCACTGAAATGATCGTAGGCATATATAATTTAATTTATATATCCATCATCGCCGCAACTACGATTTACCAGGGGGGACTGTGTTATTATTACTGGAACAGCTCCAGGAAAATCTTTGAAAAACCAAAGATTCAGCCATGACTTCAGACAAACATATTCCGGGACAACTGCCTTTATACTTTCATCCCTATGTTTTTGCCTTTCCCTCAAGCGAAGCGCTCTTCGAATTCCGGTTTTGCCGGAATGCTCTTCGAAGCCGAAGGTTGCTCCTTAAGCAACGCACTCCTCATTGTGCCACTCTTAAAGTGAAACGCTCTTTTACCTGAATGCTCTTCAAGTTTAGCCCTCCTTTATTTTTTACCCCCCACTTTACCCTCACTACCCCTAAAAAAACGCCCTGCCAAAAAGAATAAAATCATCGTAAAAGCCGTAGACCCCGTCACCTACGAACACATAATAGTTGCAGGCATAATACATATTAAAATAATTCTTCTCAAGCCAAACCTTAAAAACAGTGGGTAGGAAACAAAAAAAGTGGTCGAGTCTGCTCTTGATACAAACTGCTAAAAACAGCACCGGGCATAGGGAAGACCTTGTCACTAACTATAATGCTTGAGACGGGGCCCATAGAAAGATTTAAAAAAGTGGGCAATTATGCATCGTACTGCCGGTGTGTACAAAGCAACAGGTTTTCTAACGGTAAGTCAAAAGGAAAAGGGAATCGTAAAAACGGTAATAAGTATTTGTCCTGGGCATATGTTGAAGCAGCAAACCTCGCTTTGTGGAACTATGACTATATTAAGCGGTACCATCAAAGAAAGACGGCTAAAACAAATAACGTAGTAGCAATAAAGGCTATAGCCCATAAGCTGGCCCGTGCCTGTTATTACATAATTCGAGACAAGAAGGAGTTTGATCCCTTGAAAGCCTTTGCGTAAGAAAATGGCTGCGGCAGTGAACCGAAAGTGTGGCTGGTATTAAACCAAAGTTCGTGATTTGAAACCTGCCGCATCCATAATTACTTATAATGTCATGGTGAAAATTGCATGACTGGCTGTTTTGCCCATGCTGTGAGCCAAAACTGGTTGGACTTTTGAGCCACTAAACGTATGATGGAAAAATCGATTGGACATGGTATGGTACTGAAGGTTTTCTGGAGCAGATTAATATGCCAGGGACTACAGACAGTTAAATTCTGATAGCCTTGATCCTGATGGATGCCTGGTGCGAAGCAGTAACTTCGTACTAATAAAAAATTGAAATATCAGGTGCAAAACAAAAGCGGCGGGTTCATCATGGTGAGCATAATACAAACAAGATAAGGATTTTTGTAACAGGAGAGGTGTTTCCTCTTGCCATTGACCTTTCAATGGGTGCCATAAGGTTAAATGTTGCCAGAGATAACATAACTACACCTTATGTTATCTCTGTACAAGACAAAATCCCAGTTGACACTTTCAAGGATCACACTATTTTCTTTAAACCGCCCATATAAGGCTGCAGAACTTCGGGGATAAGCACGCTGCCGTCTTCCTGCTGAAAATTTTCCAGAACAGCAACCACTGTCCTTCCCACAGCAAGCCCGGAACCGTTTAAGGTATGAACAAATTCGGTCTTTTTCTCACCTTTTTTCCGGTACCGGATACCGGCCCGTCTGGCCTGAAAATCTTCAAAATTACTGCAGGAGGATATTTCCCGGTACACGCCCTGCCCCGGCAACCAGACTTCAATGTCATAGGTCTTGGCAGAAGAAAACCCGATATCTCCGGAACAAAGGTTGACCACTCTGTAATGGATCCCAAGCCGTTTAAGGACCTCTTCCGCGTTATTAAGCAGACTCTCAAGCTCATCATAGGAGTCTTCCGGTTTTGAAAACTTTACAAGCTCTACCTTGTTAAACTGATGCTGACGGATTAGCCCTTTGGTATCCTTACCGTAGGACCCGGCTTCTTTTCTAAAACAGGGGGTATGCGCTACAAAATAGACGGGGAGATCTTCTTCATTTAAAATCTCTTTCTGAAAGATATTGGTCAGTGGAACTTCAGCCGTCGGGATCAAAAAATAATCCAGCCCGTCCAGTTTAAAAAGATCCTCCTCAAATTTGGGCAGCTGTCCGGTGCCTGTCATGGTGGTCCGGTTTGCAATAAACGGAGGAAGAATTTCAGTATATTTATGATCTTCCGTATGAAGGTCAAGCATAAAATTGATGAGCGCCCGTTCCAGCCGTGCACCCGCACCTTTGTAAAGGCTGAAACGCGATCCCGCGATCTTTGCCGCCCGGTCAAAATCAAGCACACCCAGTTTTTCGCCTATTTCCCAGTGCTCTTTCGGCTCAAACGAAAGCTGCGGAACGTCGCCCCAGGTCCGCACAGTTTCATTGTCCTCTTCTGTCTTACCCACAGGAACCGAATCATGGGGCATGTTCGGTATGGTCAGCAGAAAATCATTTGTTTCCTGTTCAACACTTTTAAGGTCTTCATCCAGAGCCTTGACCTGGGAAGACAGCTCTTTCATGGATGCAAAAACCGAAGGATCAACATCCTGCTTTTCCTTCTTTTTCTTTGCGATCTCATCTGATGCCCGGTTGCGTTCGGCCCTTAAGACTTCTATCTTTCCAAGAACCTCTCTTCTTTTTTCATCTATGGACAGAAAATCAGCAAGGTCAATATCGCTGCCGCGCGATTCAAGTTTCTGTTTTACAAGCTCACTGTTTTCCCTTAAAAATCTAATGTCCAGCATGATACTGCTCCGTTAAAGATATAAATTTGATAATGTAATTTTACCCTATGCGCCCTGCTCTATGCTCTAAATGCATTCCCGCTTCAGATTTTTATTACCTGAATTTTGTATCGGTTATCGTAGCGAGACACCGAAACCCTTGTTTTAAAGGCGAAGTTGGAGAGATTTTGACCCGGAAACATAGAACCGCTATGGTGAGGATCAAAATCTTGAAAAAAGCTTTAAAAATAAGGGGCTTCAAGCAGCAGTAGATAATTGGTGCAAGATTCAGGTACCTAGCCATGTTTGAAATTCAGGATATCCCTCGACCTGCCACTTTTTTTCATAAACCTCACTAATAAAATATTCATAGAGCTGGTCAAGTAAACCGTTTAAGGACTCTATGCAAAGTATCCGGTCAAAAAATTTCTCATCCATATCATTGGTCTGAGGCAGATCTATTTTAAGAGAAGAGACCTCAAACCTTTCCGCCTTGAAATTAAAAGACCAGACATTAGACCCCAGCTCTATCCGCAACCTTGCCTCCCGGACTTTTTTGCCGGAACGGATCGCCTGTCTCAGATCGTCAACCGTAAAATCATCCCCGGAGTATGAAACCGTATTGGGTGGCGGCTCCCGGTCATCTTCCAACACGATCTTTCCGTCGAGCCAAAGCGTAAACTGTTCATCACTTCCCGGTATTCTTATTATTCCGGAATTTTTATCACTTAGATAACAGATATAGGTGATAAAATCTTTTCCAAAGCTGCATTCTTTTCTTAAATCTTCTTTATCCATCGACAAAATCAATCCTTAAATTTTTCAAGCTTACGCTCTTATTTTTTTTGGTTACGATTTCTTCCGCAAGGTCATAGGGCACCAGAGGAACAAGCTTTACATCAAACGATCTGTAAAAGAAAGTAATGAATTCATCATTTGCACTTTTAGAATTTGAAAAGAAAAATATTTCTTCGGTTTTGAGATTCCAGCACACATCATACACCACCGGTGTGGGCAGCGTTTTTTTAAGCAGACTTTGCCACACCTCTTCTTTCAGCATGTCCCTGTCATGTTTTGCAAGCTTATCTTTACCGGTCCCCTCCTTAAACCTTATCTCCTCGCTCAGAAAAGCAGCTTTCATGGCAAGCGCCGGTATACGCCGTGTATCGACCCTGAGTGCAAAAACCAGATATGGATCCTTTGAAAAATGCATGTCATCAAAAAAAACTGATGACATGTTTTCTGCAGACACCCATCCCATAGACTTTTCCGTAATGGTCGCAGGATTGATCTCTTTAAAATGGAATTCCTTTAGCTTTTCTAGCACAAACTCTTTTATATTGTCAGGAAGATTATCACCCGTCCTGTAACGCTGATAACTTGCTGCGCCGGTATAAATGCCCATCTTATCTCCATTTTCTCCAATAATTCCGCGTATTCAAAAAAAACTGCAATAAAAGAATTGAACTTAAAAATATTACATGCAAGAGAGATAAATATCAAGCAGGAATAATATAAAAATAGCTTTTCAACCCTTTGAAAATGCTTTCTTCTTTGACTTTTTTGACTAAATTAATATATATTAAAAAATTAATTAAAATTACCTCAACCACCACAAAAGAAAGATATTATGAATATCAGCACCCACAACGGCATAGATTTCTCCCTTTGCGGAAAGCCCCTTTTAATTGAAAAAGATCAAAGCAGGGTCGAACTGACAACTTCTGAACAGATGAAAGTGGACCAAACCGGACTGGTCCATGGCGGTTTTATCTTTGGACTTGCCGATTATGCTGCCATGATCGCTGTTAACCATCCGAATGTGGTCTTAGGAGCAGCAGAAGTGAAATTTCTAAAACCGGTAAGAGCAGGTGAAACCGTTACTGCAGAAGCAAAAGTTGAAAATAAAGAAGGAAAAAAACAGTCTGTCTCTGTTTCTGTTTTAAGAGCTGATGAAACAGTTTTCGAAGGAACCTTTACCTGTTTTGTACTGGAAAAACATATTCTTGGCTAATTAACGTTTGTCAGCCCCCCCTCTTACACCATCCCGGGCCTTTTCTTGAGCATTTGACCCTCGAACGTCGAACGCTCAACATTGAATTATGAATGGGGAAAGATGACAAAACATATAGAAAAAATTATTCGATTTTTAAGATTGGGCTTTTTATTCAGAGTTGGACGTTCGATGTTCAATGTTGATGGCCCGGTAAAAAGTCCAGAAAAGGACCTTATTGCAAAATTGGCCCAAGGAAAATCAAATAGTTACAAGGTGACATCCTTTGGTTTTTGACTTTTTACCGGATCATCAATGTTGGACGTTCGATTTTTAAAGCGCTTTTCTCCATACATCAATATCTTTAAGTGCTCTTTCCCCATAAAGCTTTTTCCTGATCTTTTTCGGCGCTCTTTTTTCAAGAGGCGGAAGAATGCCAAAATTGGCATTCATCGGCTGAAATTTTTTCACACTCAGATCTGTAATATAGGAGAGAAGCCCTCCGGTAACCGTTGTCTTTGGAGTTGTCAAAAGATCAAGCCCGAGAACATATCTTGATGCCATTATCCCGGCAATAAGACCGGTTGAGGTGGACTCCATATATCCCTCGACACCTGTTATCTGGCCGGCGAAGAAAACATTGGATTTTTTCTTCAGCTGAAGCGTATTTTCAAGAAGTTCAGGAGAATGGATAAAGGTGTTACGATGGAGACTGCCATAACGGACAAACACCGCTTTTTCAAGACCCGGTATCATCGAAAAGACCCTTTTCTGTTCCGGCCATTTTAAACGTGTCTGAAAACCCACTAAATTATATATCGTTGCTTCATTATTCTCCTGTCTGAGCTGTACCACAGCATAAGGCTGTTTACCTGTATTCGGATCAATAAGCCCAACCGGCTTCATGGGACCAAAGGCAAGCGTTTCAACGCCTCTTTCTGCCATGACCTCGACCGGCATACAGCCCTCAAACGGGGTTAAAGTCTCAAAGTCCCGCAAAAGCATCTTTTCCGAATTTTTGAGTTCCTCAATAAAGCCGTAATATTCCTCTTTTGACATGGGACAGTTTATATAGTCGGCTTCACCCTTATCATATCTTGAGGCTGCAAATGTCTTTTCCCTGTCAATAGAATCCGCCTCAATAATAGGCGCTATGGCATCATGGAAATATAAAAACGCGTCACTTGTCATTCTCTTTATGTCTTCCGCCAAAAGATCTGAGGTTAAAGGACCCGACGCAATAATAACAACTTTGTCCTCCGGAATTTTTTTAATCTCTTCCCGTACCAGTGTAATACCGGGGGTTCCCTCTATCTTACCGGTTATACATTCAGAAAACTTTTCCCGGTCAACAGCCAGGGCACCTCCGGCCGGAACTTTTGTTTTATCTGCCGTTTCAACAATAAGAGATCCAAGCTTCCGCATTTCCTCTTTTAAAACGCCTGATGCATTTTCAAGACTGTCTGACCTTAAAGAGTTGCTGCAGACCAGCTCCGCAAGGTTTTGGCTCTTATGCGCAGGGGAAAAAAGATCCGGTTTCATTTCATAAAGAAAGACCCTGCATCCGTATTTTGCAGCCTGCCATGCCGCCTCACATCCGGCCAGTCCGCCGCCTATTATGTGAATTTCCTTATCTTGATTCACAAGAGCACACCTTTTAGTCTTAGAATTATAATTCGGGAAAAAAGCTGAATCAGTCAGCGTCTCTTTTGTACTTACAGGTTTTTACCGGACACTTGATAAGATGACCAAAACGCTTGGTAGTGTTGTCCACAAGGATCGGATTCCCGCATTCAGGACAGGGTTCATTGATGGGTTTATCCCACGATGCAAACGTGCACTTGGGATAATTCGAACAGCTGAAAAATATTTTTCCTCGACGGCTCTTTTTTTCCATCACTTCACCGTCTGAACATTCGGGACATTTTATTCCCAGTGAAACAGGTTTGTTCAGCGGTCTGATAAATTTACAGTCAGGATATTTTGAACAGCCGTAAAAAGGACCGTATTTCCCCTGTTTCTTAACCAAGTCATTTCCGCATTTTCCACACTTTTCATCTATGTCGAGAGCTCCCTCCCCCTCCTCATCGTTTGAATCTTCAAGTGATCTCACAAACTTACACTCAGGAAAACCGCTGCACGCATAAAACCGACCGTATCTACCAAGCTTAATAACAAGCGGTTTTTTACATTCCGGACAGGTCTCATCTGTCTCTTCGGTTGTCACATCTGATTTTTGAACTTCTTCTTCTTTCTGACCGATGAGTGTGATAAAAGGTGTCCAGAACTCCTTTATCGCGGGCTTCCACTCTGCCTCGCCCCGTGATATCTGATCAAGCCTGTCTTCAAGATATGAGGTGAAGGTATAGTCCACATATTTTGAAAAATGCTTAACCAGGAGGTCACTGACCACAACCCCGATATCTTCAGGATAAAAACGTTTTTTAATCAGCTTTACATATTCTCTTTCCTGCAGCACATTTACGATCGATGCATAGGTTGACGGTCTGCCGATACCATACTCCTCAAGGATCTTAATAAGTGATGCTTCGGTATATCTTGGCGGCGGCTGGGTAAAATGCTGTTCAGGAAGAAGCTTAAGCAGGTCAAGCACCTGTTTCTCATTAAGGAGAGGAAGCATTCCCTCCTCTTTTTCATCACCGTTATCATCCTTGCCCTCAATATAAAGCTTCATAAAACCGGGGAACCTTATAGTGGAACCTGTTACTCTGAAAGTGTATTCGTCCTTTGCCGTTATATCGATCGAAACGGAATCAAGGATGGCTCTTGCCATCTGACTGGCAACCGCACGTTTCCATATCAGGCTGTAAAGTTTATACTGATCCTGGGTTAAAGCTGCTTTTATCTCATCCGGAATAAGGGTGGCATCGGTAGGACGTATGGCTTCATGTGCTTCCTGAACATTTTTTGACTTGGATGAAAAGACCCGGGGTGTCTTTAAGGCATAATCCTCCCCGTACTCTTTTGTAATAACAGTATGTATATCACTGACAGCAGAAGCAGCAAGGTTCACACTGTCTGTTCTCATGTAGGTAATCAGCCCCATCGTGCCTTTCCCCACATCAATCCCTTCATAAAGCTTCTGAGCCGTGGACATTGTCCGCCTGGCAGAAAAACCAAGTTTTCGGGAAGCCTCCTGCTGAAGCGTACTGGTTATAAAAGGAGGCGGCGGCGTTCTTTTTAATTCTCTTTTTTTGATTTTTGAGACAACATACTGAGCATTTTCGAGCTGTGCGATAATATCTTTTGCGTGCTCTTCATTTTTAATCGCAAGCTTATCAAGCTTTTCACCTCTAATCTGAATAAGCTGTGCCTCAAAAGGGCTGTCAGCATCTTTAGGTGTCAGACTGGCCTTAACCGTCCAGAACTCATCCTGCACAAAAGCCTTGATCGCCGTTTCTCTTTCACAGATGATACGAAGCGCAACGGACTGAACTCTTCCGGCAGAAAGACCATAACGTATCTTTTTCCACAAGAAAGGGCTTAAGGTAAATCCCACAAGATAATCAAGCACAACCCGGGCCTGCTGCGCATTTACCAGATCAACTAAAATCTCACCGGGGTTTAGCAAAGCCTCGTTTATGGCTTCCTTTGTGATCTCATGAAAAGTAATTCTTTTAATATCATACTTCGGGCCTTTACTTGTTTCTTTATCAAGCTTCAAGGCTGACACAAGATGCCAGGCAATAGCCTCGCCCTCTCTATCAAGGTCAGTCGCCAGATAAACCGTGTCACAGCCCTTTAAAGATTTGTTTATTTCTTTAAGATATTTTTTACTTCTGGGAATAATATCATACTTGGGAATAACATCCTCTCCCACATCAACAGAACCAGGCTTGCTGGGCAAAGCCCGCACATGCCCCACACAGGCCTCAACCTTGTAATCTTTTCCCAGAAACTTAGATATTGTTTTTGCTTTAGCAGGAGACTCTACAATGACAAGCGACTTTCCCATTTCGATCAATCACCTTATATATATTAATTATAAGTAACATCACCCTGTGATGATACACAGCACAGTCCCACCATGGCGGGATTTACGAAACCGTCAGGTTTAGTAGTATCTAACATTCTGAACAAAGTTTGTCAAAGAGACTTTTAGCACCTTGCAAACATTTTTCCAGGCATCTGTTTTAAAATTCCGTCCAATTCTAGTTCAAGAAGCATTGCCGAAATCCTGCTGCTTGAAAAGCCTGTTTTTGAAATAATATTGTCAATATGTGCCGGTTCATCCTGCAGAAGGTCACAGATCTTCTGCAGGTCAGGACTAAGCTCACAGCTTACCGCCTTATCCTCTTTTACCGGATGAATATCTATATTCAGTTCTTCGACGATGTCCCGGGCACTATCAACAAGTTTTGCGCCGCTCTTAAGAAGAGAATGTGTGCCTTTTGCTTTATAGGAATAAACGTTTCCCGGCACGGCATAAACATCCCTACCCTGGTCCAAAGCCAGTCTTGCCGTTATAAGTGACCCGCTTTTCGGGCTTGCCTCCGAGACCAGAACGCCAAGAGAAATTCCGCTTATGATTCTGTTACGCGGCGGAAAATTATAACTATTGGGCTTTGTCCCCAGCTGATATTCAGACACAACAGCACCATTTTCAATTATAGTATCATATAATCTTCTGTTCTCCGGAGGATAAATAACATCAATACCAGACCCCAGTACAGCTATTGTTCTGCCCCCGCCCCGAATAGCAGCCATATGCGCCGCTGAATCTATTCCTCTTGCCATTCCGCTGACAATCGTAATACCCAGGGAAGCCAGGTTTCGGCTGATCTCCTGAGTGACCTTTATCCCGTAATCAGAGGCATTTCTTGAGCCCACAACTGCCACGGCATTTTTATCCTCTTTTAAGATCCGGCCTTTCACATAAAGAAAAGGAGGCGGATCATAAATATTTTTAAGATTTTCAGGATAGGCAGGCGAATTAAAGGTAACGATATCAATATCTTTTGATACGATCGCATCAATCTCCCTGTCGATCTCATCAGCAGGCTGAAAATTGATTATGGCATCAACCGCCTTAACATTCACACCTTCAATATTTTTCAGTTCTTCAAAGGATGCATTAAAGATCTTTTCCGGTGACTTAAAATGATTTATCAGGGTCTTGTAGATCACATTTCCAACACCGCATACCTGCCGCAAAGCAACCCAGTAATAAAGATCGTGCACTAAAAGTCCTCCTCACCGGTTTAAAATTTTAAGCTCAAATTCTTATCGCTCAGGGCAAAAAATGTCAAGAATTAATTATAAAACATCCCGCACCAGAAGGCGAGTTCGAAATTTAAATTTAAAAGACAGGCATAAAAAAATAAAACCGTTCACCCCTCATACTAATAATAAATACAGCATTTCTTTGATAATTAATAAAATCCTGTTAAATTTACTTATAGACAGAAAAACTATATTAATTTAGAAACAGGAATCCTGTGCCTTTCAAAAAAAACACCTCCACGGATGAGTCCTGTATCAAAGCCGCCAAAAAACAGATTTAAAATCCGTTACATCAAACAACTTTATTGAAAACGTAATGATTGTGGACGATTCAGCCACAATGCGAAAAATTCTTCGCAGCCTGCTGGAAAAAACCGGTATAAAAAATATTATAGAAGCTTCAAATGGGCTGCAGGGCATTAAAAAACTGGGGGGAAGCAGAGTAGATATAATAATAGCAGACTGGCTCATGCCGAAAATGAACGGTGATTTAATGATAGAGGAGATAAGATATAACCCCGATTACGACAATATACCCATTGTACTGGTAAGCGCTGAATATGGAGAAAAAATAAATAGCACCATAAAAGCAGGGGCTAATGAATATCTTAACAAGCCCTTTAGCATCAAAGAGTTAAAGACCCTTCTATCTAAATTTATTTCTACGATTTGAAACAAACAGCTGTTTTTTAGTTTCAAGACCTGCCGCCTGCCTTAATCAGTAACTGCTAAAAATTAATCAGATCAGCATAAATTGAGGTGTTGCAATTAATTCTGGATTGATGTATTCATAGTCGTATAAAAATGCAGGGGAAAGGACAATACCGAATCATGTCTGATAAAAATATTAAAATACTTATCGTAGATGATTTTTCCACTTTGAGGATGTCCCTGAAAAATATACTGGTACAGCTCAAGTTCGAAAGTATCGATGAAGCTGAAGACGGTAAAGAAGCCGTTGAAAAGCTCAAAGAAAATGATTATGATCTGGTAATAACAGATGTTAACATGCCGAACATGAACGGCTTTGAGCTTTTAGAACATATCAAAGCAGACGAAAGACTAAAAAACATCCCCGTCATGTTCATAACAGCTGAGGCAGAAAGAGAAAAAATAATAAGGTCTATTCAGGCAGGACTTGACACCTATATTACAAAACCCTTCACCATTGCAACTCTGCAGCAAAAACTGGACAAGATCTTTTCTTTAAGACAATAGCACTGAATACCCCTGACAAACTATCAGCCTGCGCACATCCTTTGATCAGAAGTCTACCCCGTTTAAGAGGATTAATCATTCAATTCAGACGGGTTTCAATCTTCCGGATCACCTTCCTTAATTCAGGTGATGATCTCTTTTTAACTTTTCGAAGGAAAGACCTGATCTTTTTTTTCTGGTGTTTTAAGAGGCGGATCTCTCTTTTTTCTTTAACCGCACGCTTTAATTCAGGCAACGTATGGGAACAGAAACAGTGTTTGTTTCCCCGGCAACAATCTTAAAACTAAAACTTTTATCCTTATAGCCAAAGGCCCTGGTCTGCCCCTGAAAAGATCCATCCGGTCCAACAATAACAAAATCCCCCAGAACACCGCTCAACTGAGAGACCACCCACTGTTCGACGTGGCTTGAACACCTGAAAGAGGCAATCCGCTTACGGCATTTTTAACATACCCCCTCAGTGTTCCAAGGGCAATATTTCCTGAGTCTTTGTAAAAACTCCAAACCTGATTGCTTTCACGAATTTCGCCATAGCTGTCTACAGCCTCTACTTTCCAGTAATAGCTTTTACCATCCTCAAATTCTTTCCCCAGTTCCAGAACAAAAGCGCTTTCCCCGTCTAGCAGAACAATGGTGCCGGCCTGAGTGGATTCATCAGCAGGAGAAACCAGATTGAACCCGCCCGGCGAAAAGTTAAATATCAGTTTGCGGTAAACAACGGATTTGTAAAAGGGAAGTGTCCTTTGACTGTCAAAGTCCTTTGCAAAATAGTAAATTTCATGGGCCCTGGGTCTTTTAAAATCATAGTCGCCATAAGCATCAAAAAAGAACTTATTACATTCTATATTTTCCAGATCATAAACAATCCGGGTAAAATCATTCTTCTTTTCATACTGCGTGGTATAAAGCGGATTGTAGTCCGAAGCTTTTATCTCAATCCAGAAATTATCCAGCATCAGGCCATCTGTAGGCTCAATAATGATCCGGGGGGATACGGACAGGAATTCAAGCTGTACATCAGGCGCTGAAGTTCCCAGAAATTTATACAGCGGGGTCGAGCCGTATTCACCCTCGACCGGTGAGATATAGTTTTGTCCTTCACCATCCCCATTATCATCAATCAGCGGATGCTGCGGGGCATTGTCATTAAAACCATACTTATAAACATTCCTTATGGATTTATCCTCGGGCCAGGTTTTGATCTGACTGACTGCCAGATCAAAACTTTCTTCAATACTGTTGCCGCGGTCTGCCAGCTTAAAAAATTCGCTAAGGAAATAGCTCCCCTCCCGTTTATTATTATCTTCAAGCGGCCCCCGGTATGCATTCTCAGCTTTTGCAGAACTTGTAATAATAACTCTGTCAGGTCCGGATGTGTCCGCTATAAAGCTCCCCGAGCCACATGACCCGATCAGAATAATATATAAGGATGCAGAAACCTCATTGATCCTTGAAACAGCCCAAGGGGAAAGGGCCTGTTCAATATTTTCTTTTATAGGCACATCATATTCAATGTCTTCTGATAGATCATAGCCAAAAGCCTTTATATTTTCCGGCCGGATCTCTCTTTCAGCAAGGATATCATAAATAGTTTCAACACTCTTTTTATGAGAAGTAATCCCTTCCTCGCTGCTGATCTTTCCCTGAACAATAATGGCATAACCGGTCTCTTCGGGTAAAAAGACTTCAAGGGTCTGTGCCTCTGTAATATCACTCAGATAATTATCACTGCCCTCAAAAACCGCCCTGACCGTCCAAATCCCGGGTAAAGAAAATATATCTAAAGGCGGAGATTCATATTGTCCGGAACTCCCGATCTGAACCGGTAGGAGGATATCTTCTTCTTCAGGGTTGATAATATTTAGAAAAACAGTCAAACCGTTTTCAGGGAAACTGTTTACAGGTAAAGGCGTTAAGAACCCTTCAACAGTGAGAGTACTTCCTGTAATGACAGTCTTTGCCGAAAGGCTTAAGGACAGGCTAACCCTGCCCTTTACCCATAAGTAGCCTTTTACCAGCATCAGCTATCATTGAGCAAAAAACCCTCACACATCAGTTGTAAGTGTTTATAACCTCGCCACATTAATTGATGACCCGGGGGTGGATCGTTAGTTCTGCCTAAATATCCTCCAATGCTTGCTACTAATGCCACCATAGCTCCAAGACGATCAGGAATTTTTAAGTTTTTTTTAGCATATTTTTTTAGCACTTTAATTTCTAGATTTGAAAATAGGCACTCTGGAGGTAGTTCAGGTGCCTCTCTTCCCAATAACGTCATAAGCATAATTCGCCATACTTATAGGGATTTAACACTTCAAGGGGACCGAAGGTTCTGTCCGGAAGCACCGTTACAAATGATAACGCTGCGGCAAGCGGTGTCATCTGGCACCACACCAGTCCGCCGAAAAGAAAAGCCGCAATTTCTGTTGTTATGCCTTTTCTTGAAGGATATGCAAGGACATGCGCTGTTATGATAAGCGCTGCAAGCGTCACAAATGCCGCGGCAAAGGTCCATGAAATAAAAAGCTGGCTGATCATTGCACCGGTACAGCCCATTAAGGAAATCAGGGGAAAAGTGCGGTGATTTCCGGCATAGAAGACATAAGTTAAACCAGGCTTTGTTATTAAGTAATGATCCTGCACTTTTTTCTAAGGAGCCAGGGATTCCAGGACCCAAGTGAAAATCTTAGGAAAAAATCGTCAAAAAAACTTTTACTTTTTTTCTCTTATAAAAAACTCGAGACTCAGAAAAATAAGCGCTATAAAAATAAACCACTGAAACCGTTCTTCCCATCTTTTTTGACGGGTGGATTTAAGCTCCTTGCTTTCCATGGTTCCTTTTATGGCACTTTTATATATTTTGTCAAGGTCCATATCTCCGGTAACAGACCGTACATAGCTGCCGCCGGTTTCAAGAGCTATTTTCTGAAGCGTTTTTTCATCAAGCTTACTTAATACCACAGCTCCTTTTCTGTCTTTTAAAAATCCGCCTGAGCCGTCAGGAAGAGGCGTTCCTCCTTCTTTTCCAATACCGATGGTAAATATCTTTACCCCCTCTTTTTTAGCTTTCTTTGCTGCTTCAAAGGGGCTGCTTCCATGATCTTCACCGTCAGTTATAATAATAAGCGCCTTTGATTTTCTTTCTTTTCTTGAGAATGATTCGGTTGCCTTTCTAATAGCACTTCCGATTGCTGTTCCCGGAGTCGGGATAAGGTCCGGATCAAGATAATCCAGAAACATCCTGAAAGCAGCATAATCAAGAGTAAGCGGACACTGGACAAAGCTTGTCCCGGCAAAAGCAACAAGGCCTATCCGATCGCCTTCCAGCATATTACACAGATCATAGACCTCCCTTTTTGCCCTCTCCAGACGGTTTGGGCTTACATCTTCTGCCAGCATGCTTTTTGACACATCTACGGCAACGATAATATCTATTCCGGTCCGTTTAATATCCTCCCAG
Organism: uncultured Thermodesulfobacteriota bacterium; assembly: GCA_964387595.1. GTDB lineage: Bacteria > Desulfobacterota > WTBG01 > CAIYCZ01 > CAIRTM01 > JAHEEI01. The sequence continues at coordinate 41,389 of CAYLYF010000007.1, forward strand.
TGAAACCCCCACTTGGGACGAGCAAGTGAAAAAACGAGAAAGAAGATACCCAGTAATACAAAAAAGACTTTCAGCTTTTGCCTTCCCTTTTGAACGGACGGAAGCAGTTTTGAAAAAAGCGCATTTCCGCAAAACGCTTTTATGGCTTTCTCCTTTTTTATAAAAGCATAAACATAAAAAAAGATAAGGCCCGGAATCAGCCACAACAGAAAAAAGTATGATAAATTACCGAATTTCATTTTAGTTATTATTCATATTAGTATTTAATACTTTATACATCTTAAGTACTTTAGGCACTTTCTAATTTGCAGCCAGCTGATTGCAGACCACGAGCTCTCTGTCTCTTCTTAACAAACGGCTTCCCGGATCAGGGTATTTTCCTCAGCCTTGTGTTCGCAAGGATGATCTCAATGATTAAAAACAACAGCCCGGGCAGGAGAAAGAAAATAAAGAGTTCTTCATATTCCATATATTCTTTTATCTTTACCTCTGTCCTTTCCATCTTGTCGATCTGCTCATAAATATTTTTAAGGGCTTCCGTGTGGGTAGCACGAAAATATTTACCGCCGGTTTTTTCTGCTATTTCTCTAAGTGATTTTTCATCAAGGTCGACTTTCTGATAAACATATTGTTTCCCGAAAAACGAATCCACCAGAAAAGGCGCTTCTCCTTCTGTTCCCGCACCAATGGTATATATTTTGATATTATATGTTTTTGCGATGTCAGCAGCCGTAATCGGGTTGATGCTTCCGGAATTGTTTCGTCCATCCGTCAATAAAATGACAACCTTTGATTTTGATTTCAGATCTTTCAGTCTTTTGGTGCAGATACCGATTGCAGAACCAATTGAGGTAGAGTCACCGGCCATGCCTATTTCAACGCTGTCCAACAGACTTAAAAGAACGCCGTAATCAAGGGTCTGGGGGCACTGGGTAAAGGCCTCCTGGCCAAACACCACCATTCCGATACGGTCATTTTTTCTACCGCGGATAAATTCACCCACCACTTTTTTCACCACCTTCAGCCGTGTTACCCGCTTGCCCTTATCCTCAAAGTCAAGGGCCTTCATGCTTCCGGAGGTATCCAGACATAACATGATGTCAATTCCTTCTGTTGAGATCTCTGTTGACTTGATACCGGACTGGGGGCGTGCCAGGGCAAAAACAAAAAGAGCGACCGCAATTATCCTTAAAAATATCAGGCCTTTTCTTAGAAGCAGAGAAAGAGGTGTTTTTAGCTGTTTTAACACAAAAACAGAGGAGAACCGGATCTGACTGCTGCCGATCTTCTTCCATTCATAAAAGATCATCAGCGGGATAAGGGCCAGAAGCATAAGAAGCCATGGGTCTTCAAAGCGAAACATATGTTAAGTCCGGTAATTTCTATATCAGGTTTTTTTATTTTCAGTTTCTTCTTCTTTTTTTGTTTCTGAAATAACCTTAACGATATTCTGTTTGTTTATTTCGATCTCTTCCTGCTGCGGAGAATACTTTGCAAACTTAACAAGGTCGGAATACTCAAGAAATTTTTCGGCTTTTGACCTGACCGCATCGTCTACTTCCTCCAGCTTTTTGATCTCGGGAACGAGCTCAGGTGTTGTCTGTTCAACCGCAGGAATGTTAAACCTGTTTTCAAGATACGTCCTGAATATGTCTGAAAGCCTGAAATAGTGATCCTTTATGATACCGCGTTCGATCAGGCCGTCTTTTTCCAGCTTTTCAAGCTCTTCAAAAGCAATAATATGGGCAGGCCTTCTTTTTTTAAGCTTTCTTTTTTTTCTGTTTTTAAGATAGAAAAAAAGACCCATGGCCGCAAGGAGTATACCTGCGGCAGCACAGCCTGCTATAATAAAAGGGGTCAGGTCCCTTTCCATCTTCTGGAGAGGTTTGATGTCAACAATGTCTGTTGATTGTTCGCCCTCTTCGTTAGTCAGGGCTGATGTCACTTCCAAAAATATCTGCGGCGTTTTAAGCTCTTTTTTATCACCGTTTTTTTCAATATAGGAAATTGTCATGGAGGGAATGATATAGGTTCCGACAATATCCGCCTGGAGGCGGAACCACTGTTCATGCAGCAGGCGATCATCTATTTCAGCCGGTCCTTTTTCACCAAAATCTGTTATCCTGAGCCCCGCGATCTTTGCCCCGGCTTCGGGCAGGTTCACCTTTATTTCCGGATCATAGTTAACGCTTATGGTATAAAGTATGGTCTGCGATACAGCAGCCTTGGTCCGGTCTGTTTTTGCAACAACCTCTACAGAAGGAATGACCGCAGACACATCACTTTTGGCTTCATCTCCCTTTTTTGAACAGGCGAAAACAAAGAACAGGCTGGAACAAAATATCAATAGGAGAAACCTTCTCACTGGGGATCTCCTCCGGTAAAGGCCTCGGGAAAAAGTTTCACTTCCGAGTTTTTAAGTATCTGTTCCAGCAGGTTCTGATAATGAACCTGAAGTTTTTCCAAGAAATAGTCATTTTTGGCCTGTTCTTTTATGTCTTCAAACGGCGGCACCTTCTCCGGCCGTTTTTCTTCCACACGGAACAAATAATAGTATTCGCCGGCTTCGATCGGAGCGGTTACTTCTCCTTTTTCTGCAGAAAAAAGTGCTTTGGATACTTCATCCGCATTGCCGATGCCAAGATCGTCCTCTCCCTTTCTGACCCAGTTTTTAAACCTGCCTTTATTTCCTGCTGTTTCCTTGTCAAGAGAGACCTCTTCTGCCAGTGTTTCAAAGGTCTTTCCCTGTTTTATCTCTTCAAGAATCTTTTCAGCGATCTGCTTCATGCCGGCCTTTATCATGCTTACCTGAACGGCCTCTTTTTCCGCGTATTTATTTTTGTTTGCTTCAAAAAAGTTTTTAATATCATTATCTTCTATTTTTATCTTATCCTTAACCTCCTGTTCAAGCACGCTGTTGACGATCAGCTCCTTTTCAGCCCGAACCAGTCTCTTTCTTAATTCAGGCTCTTTATCATATTCAAGTTTTAAGCCTTTTCTGTAAAAAAGTTCATCCGCCACATATTTTTTTAAGTATTCCGCCTTCCCCTCTTTTGTAGAAATCTGTTTTTTCATCCAATCCGGCATTGCGTCAAAGGCTGCGTTTACTTCCTCAACATAGATTTTTTCCTCTCCGATGATTGCAGCTACCCGGCCGGTCTTATCCTTTTTTTTGTCCCGGCTTGATGTTCTTTTATTCAGTGCATATTCCGCAGCATTATATTTTCCTATTCTTTCAAGACAGTTGATTATCTTGGGCCCGAGCTCTGTCTTCAGGTCTGTAAGGGGATCCGTTATCTCAACCCGGTAAAACCAGGAAAGCGCTTTTTCATATTTTCCTTCTTCCATATACATCTTTCCGATTGTGTATGAAAGATTGGCCAGCTGTTTATTATCAAGAGGAGCGGTCTTTATATAATCTTCGTACGTTTCAATGGCTTCCAGGGTCAGACCGGCACTTTTGAGTTTTCCGGCAAGACTTCGCTGTTTTTCATGGGTCCAGATACCTGAAGAAACAGGATGTTTTATAGCGTTCAGCCCGAAAACAGTGACGCCCAAAGCAAGACAGATACTTAAAAAACTTAATATAACCGCGGTTCTGTTCATAGCCGTTTCTCCCGCACTCTAAAAAATTTCATTATAGGATCTATGTAGGGAACATCTGTTCTTATATCGATATAGTCAATATTTGCAGACCGGAAAAGTTCAAACCGGTCATGCAGATTTTTTCGGGATAAAAGAGAATACCCTTTTCTAAAATTGGCATCAGAGGTGTCGATTAAAACGGTCTCACCGGTTTCTGCATCTAAAAGCTCCACAATTCCGGCACTGGGAAGACTAAGCTCACGGGGATCCGTAATGGAAATGGAAATGAGATCATGCTTTTTGCCGGTTATTCTTAATGCCTGCTCATAGTTTTCAGAAATAAAATCTGAAATAAGAAAAGTAACCGCCTTTTTTCTTGAGACCTTATTGAGATAATTAAGCGCACCTGCAATATCGGTCCGGGTTGAAACCGGATCGTGTTCGATCACCTCTTTGATCACCCGCCATACATGGTTTTTTCCTTTTTTGGGAGGAATAAATGTTTCCACCTGATCACTGAAAATGATCAGTCCCACCTTGTCATTATTTTTTGTTGCTGCAAAAGCAAGAACCGAGGCTATTTCCGCAGCAAGTTCCTGTTTAAACTGCTTCTGTGAGCCAAACAGACAGGAAGAGCTCACATCAACCATAAGCATCAGGGTAAGTTCACGTTCTTCCCTGTAGACCTTGACGAACGGATGTCCAAAACGTGCGGTTACGTTCCAGTCGATATCCCGGATATCGTCACCCGGGGTGTATTCGCGCACCTCTTCAAACTCCATTCCCCGTCCGCGAAAAGCACTTTCATATTCACCCGCAAAAATATCGTTGACCATATAGTTGGTTCTGATATGAATGCTGCGGATCTTTTTTAATATCTCTTTGTTAATCATGGTTTCGTTATGTCGTTTATCTGGTCTAGTAAAATACTTTTAACAAAACAAATTAAACCTGAGTTTGTTAACAGCAGCCCGCATAGAGCAAAGCGCATGGCAAAAAAGCGTTAAATCGTCAAATTGTTGATTCGTTAAAATGGAAATTCGCTAAAATATTAAGCACTCCGAAATCTCCATTCCGCACTCAAAAGTACTTTAGGCACTCCAAGTACTTCTTTAAGGTACCTCAATATTTTCAAATATTTTATTTATAATATCGTCCGAGGTGAGGTCCTCCGCTTCAGCCTCATAGCTCAGGATGACCCGGTGCCGCAGAATATCAAGACCGACTGTTTTTATGTCCTGCGGAACCACATAGCCTCTTCCCTGCAAAAAGGCATAGGCCTTAACCGCCTGATTAAGATAAATAGAGGCACGGGGAGATGCCCCGTACTGTATCAGTTCTTCTATATCGATCCCGAAAACCTTCGGTTCTCTGGTGGCAAATATTATTTCCAGAATGTAATCCTGAAGTTTTTCATCAACATATATCCGGTTCACCAGTTTTTGTATTTCAATAATATCAGAAGGTTCGGTAACAGCCTGAATCTCGTTTTTTGTTTCGCTGGTCACCCGTTTTACGATCTCTTTTTCTTCTGCTTTGTTGGGATAGTTAATTTTAAGTTTTAACATAAACCGGTCAACCTGTGCCTCAGGCAAAGGGTAGGTTCCTTCCTGTTCAATCGGATTCTGGGTTGCCATCACTAAAAAAGGCTCTTCCAGCGGAAAGGTCGACGCTCCGATCGTCACCTGTCTTTCCTGCATGGCCTCAAGCAGGGCACTCTGGACCTTTGCAGGCGCTCTGTTTATTTCATCGGCAAGAATAATATTGGTAAAGACAGGCCCTTTTTTGATGGAAAAATCACCGGTCTTGGGTTCATAAATCTGAGTTCCGATAAGATCTGCGGGAAGAAGGTCAGGGGTAAACTGTATTCTCTGAAAACCGGTGTTTATTGTTTTCGCAAGGGCATTTACCGCTGTTGTTTTTGCCAGACCCGGCACGCCCTCCACCAGTATGTGTCCGTTGGATAAGAGACCGATCAGCAGCCGTTCAATAAGATAATCCTGCCCCACAATTATCTTTTGCACTTCCTCTATTATCCGGTTTGTTGTCCGGCTTTGTTTTTCAACCTCTTTGGTGATTTCCTGGATGTTGGGCTGCATTTGTTTTCCTCCAAAACATTTATTTTCAATTTATAAATTTTTAAAAAATTCATTCTACCCGAAAGTGCCAGAAAAGACCAGCCTTACCCCGATCAAAAACAGGGGTCTTCAAAAGGCGGGAAGCTCCGTGCTGTGTCAGGGGAGTATCATTTACAATACTTCTTATACTCAAGCTCATAATTGGTTTTATCGGAAAAAATTTTTTCCATGGCTTTTGTTATCCGCCTAAAAACAGGCTCTATTTCTTCTGAGGTGGGAACATAGCTTCCGAATTCCACTTTTTCGCAAACGCTTTTCAGGTCATCTATAATAATGCTTTCTTCAAAAGACGTTTTTTCCAAAACATCAATTGCCGCCCGATAAAACCCGGCATAATCTCCTTCTGTTCTGCATTTTTTACACGCGTCATATGTTTTGATTATCCCGTCTTTATCCGGAAAGTCCGGACCGGTTGCTCCTTCTTTTTTTTTCAAGAACTTTTTGTCCCGGATAAACACATAAAGAACTATTATAAAAATAATGAGGAAAATAGAAAGTAAAACAAATGTAAAAGAAGACGAGATGGTGCTGAACTTTTTTGCCTCAAAAGAAATCTCATTTGTCAAAAGCGTACTTTCCTTATCCTCATCTTTTGACCAGTATTTAATTTCAATGGGCCGTATTTTATATTCACCTTCTTCAGACGCCCTCAAGATGTATTCATAGATAAGATGATAAGAATTTTCCGTGGTCAAAGAGGAAAAAGAGGATGATCTCTGTTCTGTTTTTTCGGGAAATGAAGGAGATGGCGGCACAACGATGAAATCATCAGCAGTCCCCTGCCAGAATACTTCCAGAATAACTGAAAGTGTTTTACCCGCAGAAACCCTGTTTTTATCCAATCTCACGGAATATTCAGGCGCTGAAAAACACAGCGTTGTGAAAAAGATAAGAAATAAAAAATTTAAAGACGGTATAAAAAATGATTTACTGATTAAAAAGGTTTTTAAAAAAACCGGAATTTTTTTCATTTTCCTGTTCCATGTTTGCCAGTTCTTGAAAAAGCTCCTGTTCCTTTTTGGAAAGTTTAGTCGGCGTTTTTAAGATAACCTGTATTATCTGATTTCCCTTTCCGCGGCCGTTAATACCGGGTATACCGGCACCCTTTATGGTTAAAAGGTCACTGGACTGTATGCCCTTCGGGATCTTAAATTTTTCTCCACCCTTAAGCGTCGGTATCTCTATTTCCGCACCCAGTGCCGCCTGTGAAAATGAGATCGGTATCTGACAGACAATGTCATTGTTATGTCTTTGAAAGAAAGGATCCTCATCCTCAATGATAAAAACATAAAGGTCTCCGTTGGGCCCGCCTTTTTCACCGGGTTCTCCTTCATTTGTCAGTTTAAGCCGCATTCCAGTCTCAACACCCGAGGGGATCTTTACTTTCAACTTCTTTTTCTGTCTGGTTTTTCCGGTTCCCCTGCAGTCACTGCAGGGTTCTTTTATGATCTTGCCTGTTCCGCGGCATTCGGGACAGCTGGTGGCCATACTGAAAAACCCCTGCTGCTGCATCACTCTTCCCGCTCCCATACAGGTTGAACAGGTTTCCGGCTGCGTTCCAGGTTTGGCACCTGATCCGCTGCAGGTTTCACAAAGTACGTTTTTAACGATCTCAATATTTTTTTCAATTCCGAACGCTGCTTCACGCAGAGAAATATTTAAATCGTATCTTAAGTCCTGGCCTTTCCGTGCACCGGACCGGCCTCTTTGACTTCCACCAAACCCTCCCATACCGAAAAAATCTTCAAAAATATCACCAAAAGATGAAAAAATATCATCAAACCCTGAAAACCCTGAAAATCCTGAATTTTTCAGACCGTCGTGACCATACCTGTCATACAGGCTCCGTTTTTCAGAATCACTTAAGACCTCATACGCTTCGCTTGCCTCTTTGAATTTTTCTTCGCTTTCCGGGTTGTCGGGATTTCTGTCCGGATGATATTTTAAAGCCAGCTTGCGATAGGATTTTTTTATCTCATCTGCAGATGCGTCTCGATTTACATCCAGGATCTCATAGTAATCACGTTTTGTCATATTCATAAAAGACCGTAATTATCTGTTTTTTCAGGTCTTTTCCTTTCTGGTGGGTTTAATGGCCAATCCTTATAAAATAAGCACTTATTGGACGCAGTCAAGGTGGGTTGCCATATAATTATTCATCTTTTTCCTCTAAATCTGCATCAAGGTTATCAAAATCAGGTATATTTTCTTGCATATATTCCCGTATCTTCTTTTTCAGCCTGTTTTCGATCTGTCTTACCCTTTCCTTTGTTATGCCGTAACCTTTTCCTATCTCAAGAAGGGTCTGAGGCGCCTCAGAAAGTATTCTCTTTTCCAGGATTTCAAGCTCTTTTTCATTAATGGTTGACATGAAAACTTTCAGCTTTTTATTAAACAGCTTCTGGAGCTCGTTATCTGCGATTTTAAGGTCAAAAAACTCCTTGTCTGCAGACATCATATCTCCACGGGTCTCTTTCCAGTCTTCCCCCACAGGTTGGTCAAGTGAAGGCTCCCAGTCTCCAAGGCGTTGCTCCATCTCTATAATTTTTTCTTCTTCTGTACCCAGGGCTTTTGCAAGCTGTTCTGGACCGGCACGGAAACCCAGTTTTTCCAAACGGTTTTTCTCTTTCCGGAGATTGAAAAACAGCTTTCTCTGTATCTGGGTCGTTCCTATTTTTACCAGTTTCCAATTGTCCATGATAAACTTCAGGATATATGCCTTGATCCAGTATGACGCATAATATGAGAGCTTAACCCCGCGGTAGGGATCATAGTTTTTTACTGCCTGCATAAGGCCAAGGTTTCCTTCCTGAACCAGATCCATCAGGTTGAATATCCACTGGCGCTGATATTCAAGGGCTATTTTTACAACCAGGCGGAGATTTGCGGTTACCAGCCGGTAGGCAATATCCTTATCTCCGGTTTCCTTGTATTTTTGGGTAAGGTTTTTTTCTTCCTCCGGGGTTAAAAGCGGGGTTTTTCTGATCTCAGCCAGATAGGCCTGAAGAGGATCCCTCGAAACAGGAAGACCTGACTTTGAAGGTACGATCTGCACCTCTCTCGGGTCAGACTTTTTAAGTTCAAGTTCTTTTTTTTCCATCCAAACGTTCCCAAACACCTTACAAATATAAATATTTTAAGTAATAAAGTTAACAGTTTCTAGAATGATTGTAAAGGGAAGGGTTATTGTCTGTAAAATCAAGTTTTAGATTTTGACAGTTCAATTCTGTTGAAATAGAATTTTCTTTGTCCTATACTCTAAGCCTGACGACCGGAAAAAGGCTGAAAAACCATACAGCGGAAAAGACGTAAAAACAAAAGAATGACATAGGCCCCGTTCACACCATTCTTTTACGTCCTTTGCCATTAAACCGTAAAGGGGGAAATAATGCCGGAATTATATGTGATCTGCAGTGACGGAAGAGCCTTAAATGTTCCTGTTACAGATAATATCATGTCTGTCGGCCGTTCAGCCGATAATGCCGTCGTCATAAAGGATAATACCGTCTCACGCAGGCATGCCCAGATATCAAAGACCGAAGAAGGATATAAAGTCACCGACCTGGGCAGTTTTAACGGCATAACCGTAAATGGGATTTCCGTTCAAAGCGCTGTGCTGAAAAACAATGATCTGATAGAGATCGGCACGAACAAGATAACCTTTTTAAGTCAGCAGAGAGAAAAAACACATGGGGGTGAATCTATTGTCTTGACCGCTGAAGAAGAACTGTCCGACGCAAAGCCTCAGCATATAATAGAAAGTCAGCAGGCAGAGGAAAGCTTCGCGTCAGACCTTCTTATGTCTTCCCTTGAAAACCTCCAGGATGGAACATCAGCCATGCCTTCAAGCCTGGGCTCTTCTCAGAAAAGCATAACCGACATCTCTTCTCTGGAAAGAAGCAATAAGGTCCTGTTTGTGCTTTATGAAATAAGCAAACAGCTGAATGTTGTACAGGACTTTAACAAACTTCTAAAAAAAATAATGGATCTGCTATTTATGGTGATCAATGCAGACTCAGGCTTTCTTGTCCTTTTGGACGACGAGGATATTACCCGTGAAGAAGAGCTTATTCCCGTTGTGGTTAAATACAGAAACGAAAAACTGGCGGACAAAGAAAAACTAAGGGCCAGCCGTACAATAATTAGCAGGGTGATAAAAGACAAGGTTGCACTTCTCACTTCAAATGCAATGGATGATGACAGGCTGGACGATGCAAAAAGCGTGTTTCTGCAGCAGATCAGGTCTGCCATGTGTGTCCCCTTAAGCAGCAAAGACAAGATTGTCGGCATTATCCAGCTGGACAGCATCAAATACGAAGCCCAGTTCACAAATGATGACCTGGAACTGCTTAAAGCCATTGCGAGTCAGATGTCAATGATCATTGAACAGGCCAGACTGAACGAACAGATCCGGGAAGAAGAACAGATGAGAAACAGGCTGGAGAGGTTTCACTCCCCCCAGGTGGTTGAGATGATACTTAAGGGAGGACAGGAAACCAAGGATAATATCATGGAACCCAAGGACGTGACCGCAACAATCCTGTTCACGGATATTGTGGGTTTTACCAGCCTTTCAGAGAGTATGCCTGCGCGGGACATTACCATGCTTTTAAACCAGTATTTTTCCCGGATGACAGATGTTGTTTTTAAATATGACGGGACCCTTGATAAATATATCGGTGATGCGATCATGGCTGTTTTTGGTGTTCCTATTGAAAAAGAAGGTGATGCGGAACGCGCGATAAGAGCTGCGCTTGAGATGCGGACAGAACTGGATGCCATGAGAGATGACAAGGGAGAAAGGATACCCATCAATATCCGACTCGGCATCAATACCGGCCGGGTCGTTGCCGGAAATATCGGCTCTCCAAAGAGAATGGAATATACGGTTATGGGAGACCAGGTTAATGTTGCATCAAGACTTGAATCTATTGCCCAGTCCGGCCAGATTCTTATCGGTGAAAACACCTACAAACTGGTGAAAGATAAATTCAAGATCAACAAGATAGGTCCAAAAATGGTCAAAGGCAAGACCAAGGAAGTTGTTGTATACGAGATCCTTGACTAAGAGACGTCTGGGAGGGGTATAACGTGGAGCAAAGGACAGAGAGCATTGGATCAAACATCATTCTCTCGCAGAATTCGCCCTGTTAAAACAGGATTTACGCCGGGTTCCAGGAAAAATCAGGCAAAATCCCGGATGTTATTTTCTATGCGCTATGCACCCTACTCTATGCTGCAGCCGCAAGTTTTATTAACGAATTAAGTTGTTATTTAGGCCAAAAACAGGTCTCACCCGGTGTTTCGGCAGGTGATAATAGCCGCACCTTTTACCATAATCATGACATAGATAATTACAACCGTTTATAAGAAAGACAGAAAAAACAACACTGCCTGCTTACGGAAACAACCATGTCCTCAAACAAAAAAATAAGTGTAAAAACCCCTTTTAGCTCTGACGGTAAACCGCCTCAGGTTTCTGTTGCGGCGGGAAGCGGCGCATATAAAAATACGATCAATGCGCTGAAACGAATCGACCTGTCGCCAGCCAAGGGGAAGAAAGTACTTTTAAAGCCAAACGCGGGAAGACTCGCTTCAAGCGGAGAGGGAATTACAACTGACCCTCAGGTTGTGGCTGCTGCCATTGATGCCTTTAAACAGGCCGGGGCAGAAGTCTCCGTAGGAGAAAGTCCGATCACCGGAGTCAATGCGCAGGATACTTTTGAGTCAACGGGCATTGCAGCCGTGGCTCGAGAGCGGAACTGCAGGCTCATCGATATGGATACGCGCCCATTTGTTCCTGTGGAAATTCCAGACGGGAAAGCAATAAAGGAAATAAAAGTATGCGCAGATATATTTGACCATGACATCATCGTCTCTATCCCGGTCATGAAAATCCACATGCATACCGGAGTGACCCTTTCAATTAAAAACATGAAGGGCTGTTTGTGGCGCAGAAGCAAAGTGGATCTCCATATGCTGCCCATGCTCAGTAACACGGATGAGATCCCGCTTAATGTGGCCGTGGCTGATATGTCCGGCGTTCTTCGTCCTCACCTTTCAATTGTTGACGGTACGGTGGGCATGGAAGGCATGGGTCCAAGTGCCGGAAAGGCAAAACCGCTCAACCTTGTCCTTGCCGGAGCAGATGCCTTTTCGGTTGATTCAATAGCGTGCAGTCTGATGGGCCTGCGCGCAGAAGACATCCCGCATCTTCGAACAGGGGCACAACGCGGATACGGGATTATTGACATAAAAAAGATCAGAACCGAGCCGGCAAACTGGCGGGATTTTATTTCACCCTTTTCTCCGCCGCCGGACAACCTTTCAATTGAATTTCCGGAATTTAATATTCTTGATAAAAATTCCTGCAGTGCCTGTCAATCGACCCTGCTTCTGTTTTTAAAAAAGTATGGAAAAGTGATTCCGGACTATTTTCCAAAAGGAAGTCCCATCAGTATTGCCATCGGTAAAGGCCATGATGAAGTGCCGGAAAACACCATCTGTGTTGGAAACTGCATGGCAAAGCTTAAAAAGAAAAGCTTTGTTAAGGGATGCCCGCCGGTGGGGAGTGAAATCTTAAAAGTTATTACCGGCAAGACCTCGCTTGATTCAGACAAGGTGAGCAAGGAAGTAAAAGAGTAGCAGAAGTGATGATACTTGACTTATTTATCTCCCTTGGAAATTTTTATAAATTTATTATTATCATAAAAAAAGCAAGGGTGGGATAACTAACTTAGAACAGGCCTAGAAATAAAGATTGCAACAAAATATCTCCACTCAAAGAAATTAACATATGGAGCAATTGTAACCAAACTACTATTAAGCCCTCCAATGGTAACTGGTAAAACTAGTACTATCCTGAATTTGCAACTCAACCACAGTAGCATACTTCTTTCCGAAAAAACCTTCGTATTCTATTACAACGAAAAAAACACTTCTGTACTTCCAAAAACCAGTATCACTTGGAGCAGAGTATCCAAAAGAACAGATTATAGGAGCATTTTGATGTAAAAGTTTTATTATATTGTCATTATTAAAACAGGAAAACCAGCGATCTTTATTATCATCACCAGCATCTTTCCCAAGGTGATTTTCTAAGCTTGTTAAATCAACTTTTAAAGTTATGTTTTTTGCTGGAATTATTCCTGAATTAAGTATTTCAAGATCATAAAAAATCCCTCTATTTCCGGAATCACTTGTTTTGACCATAGCTGTTACAATTGGTCTAAAAGAACGATTCCAAAAAAACAAAGACAGACAAAGAGAAACCATAGAGATGCAAAGTGCTGTTAGAGCTATATAGTTAGCTACATCCATATTACAATAATCCAAAAAATAAAACTGCAAACTATAAAATTGTTGACAAGTCATTTAATCATTAGTTGTAAATTTCTTTAAAAAAGATAAGGTGATACATTATCATTTATTAAATCTCTTTTAGACCCACTCAAACTTGCGTTGCATATCTCTAAAATAGTTCCATTTCTTTGTCAGGTGCTGAAAACGCCCTGCAACTATGCCCTGGGATATTTCTAGATCTACAGCCAGCTTTTTTATCTCACTTTTTTTACCAAAAAATTTGATTATATTATCCAAGCTACGAGGTATTAGGCTTTCAGCTGCAAACTCATTTGCCTTTTGTTCACGCAGATCATCCTTGTTGCCATCATTAATATAAAGATCCTTCTTGCTATCGTTAATTATGTGACCTGCTTCATGAAAAAACGAAAACCAGAAAAAGTCCTCACTTTTACCCCGTAAATTAAGAAGGATCATAGCTTTTGAAGGGGACAACCATTTGGTTGCACCATTCCACGGAACTTTTCTTATTTCCGGTACAAGGGCAAGAGCGACACCAACCTTAGCGCAAAGACTTTGCATTTCAGGAACAAATACTTCTGGTTCCTCAAGTGTTAGCTTTCGTATATCTTTTAAAGTCTGTTTAAATAATGTTTGATCAAAAACTTGACATTCAATAGTGTGTGCCTGAATTTCTCCTAGCCTAATCCATGCCGATACAGGACCGGGATGGGACTCAAAACATGCTGAACATCTCGCAGCAACAGCAGGTTTTTTCCAGATATCATGCCAAGCAGCAACACTGCTAACTCCATAAAATTTTAGCGTTTCACGTAAAAGAAATGTTTTTTTCTTAAGGTCTTCTATTGCACCACGTTTAATAAGTTCCTTGGTAGGTATTGTTTTTAACCAATCAAGATCAGCTTCCAAACGCTCCCGTTCTTCAATCTTTGCTAACTGCTCACGGTACTGTGCCTCAAGATTGTTCCACATGTGAGCAGGGACACCCGTGGTAAGTTCCAGTTTGTTTGCTGTCTCATATGTTATTGGTTGTTCCCCTTTAAAAATACGATTTAAAGACTGCACAGTTAACCCTGTTCTAACAGCCAACTCTCTTTGGGACATATCGAGAGACCCCATAACCTCCTTAAGAGTCTCACCAGGTGGCACTGCATAATCAGGTAGAAACCCATATTTTTTTACTGCTTTCATAAGCATGTCTCATTCATGAGTGTTTGTAATTTCCGTGATTTCTACTTCAGTTACATTTGACCAGTCTAGTCCCCCATCACTTTTTATTGGTGCAGGGTCATTGGCTGGTATAAAAAGCAAACGATAAGGATGTTCAAGATCAACCGAAAGTTTCCCCCTGTGTTGCCCTGTAAGTTCATGGCAGCGAGAAGGTGGTAAGTAAGAAATATCCTGAAGAGTTGTGGCAGCCTGAAGTTCATTCAGACGCCGCATAAGTTTTTTAGCTATTTTTAAGCCATGTTTTTTCTCGGCTTGTTTCTGACTGTTGCACGTTTTTTGTGGTTTGTTTGTCTTAAAATATATAATCATAAACTTCTCATGTCAACAAAATAGTTAACGTGACATGTTAACTATTTAGGTTTAGACGAAACGATCGGACTGCTTTTTTCTTTATGCTTTGGATATAAAAGGGAGCTAAGCAGCGTATGTGAAAAAAATTAAAAGAAATACAGATCGAATATATGCCCCCTCTTGCACGCTATTACTTTATATACTCATAGATAATAGTTGAATAATAGGTTTCCGATGGTAAGAAAAAATAAAATTGGATATTTACACTAATTTAATAATCGGATTTCTAACAGAAACTACTGAAGGATAGAGCATTCAAATACCCAGTTAAAACTTTATAAAAAGGTTACGTCAAAAGTTCAAGGTTTTCAGGAAGAGTCCATTTGCCGAGATGTGTTTTTCCCTTAACCGCTTTTTTAAGTATTTTTAAAAAATCATGGCGGGATATTTCATGGGCTCCCATGCTCACCAGATGCTCTGTTTTGACCTGACAGTCAATACAGGAAAACCCCCATTCTTTAAGGAGACTGACCAGATAGACCAGAGCAACCTTTGACGCATTGCTTGTTTTAGAAAACATGGACTCGCCAAAAAATGCCTTGCCGATGGAAACCCCGTACAACCCGCCTGCCAGTTCTTCCCCTTCCCAGACTTCAACAGAGTGGGCAAACCCCTGATCATACAGTTCGATATAGGCATCTATCATCTCTTTAACGATCCAGGTCCCCTCATCTTTTCTTTTTGCCGTTGCACATTTATGGATCACGGTTTCAAATTCCCAGTCCAGGCTTACGGAAAACTCTTTTTTAGTTATAATTCTTTTAAGGCTTTTTGAAACTCTAAGATTTTCAGGTTCAAGTATCAGGCGGGGATCCGGCGACCACCAGAGTATCGGATCTTCTTCAGAATACCAGGGGAAAACGCCCATTTGGTAGGCAAGCAGCAGCCTTTTTGGACTTAAGTCCCCTCCCACCGCAAGAAGTCCTTCCGGTGCAGCGTCTTCAGGAGAAGGAAAAACAAGTTGTTCTGGAAGCTGGTAAACCGTCATCTTTTATTTTTGGCTTGGGGATATCATTGTTTCAGGATTTGCGAAATTTTTCCATACCAGACCGGTTACAGCAGTCCTACTCATAGGAGAAAATAAAATGCCGTTTATCACTGTCCGGGTCAGGGACCGTGTTTCCTTTTTTAGCAAGATCGATTTTCACTTTACCGCCCTTCACCAGGCTGCCAAAAAGTATTTCATCCGAAAGGGCATCTTTTATCTGTACCTGAATCAGCCTGGCAAGGGGCCGCGCACCATATTCAGGTCTGAAGCCATACCGCGCAAGCCAGTGACGGGCCTTATCTGTCAGCTCGATAAACACTTTTTTGGCTGACAGCTGTTCAAATATTTCCGTCATAAATTTGTCAACGATCTGCTCCATGATGGCAATGGAAAGAGGATTAAACATGATGACCTCATCAAGACGGTTCCTGAATTCAGGAGTAAAAAGTTTTTCGATGGCTTTTTTCCCCTTGCCCGTATTGATATCTTTTCCGGTACCGCCAAAACCGATATTTGATGCTGCCATTTCCCGCGCACCGGCATTGGTGGTCATCAAAAGGATCACATGCCTGAAATCTGCTTTTTTTCCGTTATTGTCCGTCAGGGTCGCATAATCCATGATCTGAAGCAGGATATTAAATATGTCAGGATGCGCTTTTTCTATTTCATCAAGCAGCAAAACCGTATACGGATGTTTTCTAATCGCATCCGTTAAAAAACCCGCCTGCTCAAAACCGACATATCCGGGAGGCGCACCAATAAGTCTGGCCACCGTATGCTTTTCCATATATTCACTCATGTCAAACCGGGTAAAGTTAATACCGAGTACATTTGCAAGCTGTTTTGCGGCTTCTGTTTTGCCCACCCCGGTCGGTCCCATTAAAAGGAAAGAACCGGTCGGCTTGTCCGGCAGTCCGAGCCCTGCGCGGGCTCTTTTTACTGCGGTAGAAAGACTGTGAATGGCCACATCCTGTCCAAAGACCCTTTGTTTAAGGGCTTCTTCCAGAGTCTGGATGGCAACCTTGTCTGAGGAGGAGACACTCCGGGTCGGTATTTTTGCCATGCGGGCCACTACTTTTTCAATATCATGAGCCGTGATATTTTTCCGGCTGCTGCTGATATCTTTAAGGTTAAACACAGCGCCCGCTTCATCAATGACATCGATCGCCTTGTCAGGCAGAAAACTGTCATTGATATGTTTTGCCGAAAGTTCAACGGCTGTTTTTATTGCGGCAGCAGCATAGCTGACTTTATGATGGGCTTCATAATAGGGTTTAAGGCCCTTAAGAATATCGATGGTTTCGGATATACTGGGTTCAGATATTTCTATTTTCTGGAATCGTCTTGCAAGTGCGCGGTCTTTTTCAAAATGATTTTTGTATTCCTCGTAGGTGGTTGAACCGATGCATCGCAGGTTACCGGAAGCAATAACGGGTTTTAAGATGTTTGAGGCATCCATTGACCCGCCGCTGGTGGCGCCTGCACCGACTACCGTATGGATCTCATCAATAAAAAGAATCGCGCCTTTTTTGAGCTCAAGCTCCTTGATAATCGCTTTTATTCTGCCCTCAAAATCGCCCCTGAACTTTGTTCCGGCAAGAAGCGTTCCCATGTCAACGGAATAGATCTCTGTGTTTAAAAATGCTTTCGGAACCTTTCCGTTTACGATGTTAAGCGCAAGCCCTTCTGCAATAGCCGTCTTTCCCACACCCGCATCACCCACATAAAGCGGATTGTTTTTGACTCTGCGGGTTAAGACCTGAAGGGTTCTTTCAAGTTCTGCCTGCCTGCCGATAAGCGGATCGATCTCCCCCTTTTTTGCTTTTTCTATAAGATTTACGGCATAGAGTTCAAGCGGTGTGGCGGCCTTCTTCTTTTTCTCTACCGGCTCACTTTTTACTTCTTCGCTTTCAGTCCACAGCTCTTCATCTGCTTTTGAAATCGCATGTGAAATATAGTTTAATATATCCAGCCGGGTGATCCCCTGTGCCTTTAAGAAATAAACCGCGTAAGACCCCTCTTCTTCCAAAATCGACGCCAGGACATCTCCCGCGTCAACTTCTCTTTTTTCAGAAGCCTGCACCTGCATCAGCGCACGCTGAAGGATTCGCTGTACACCGATAGACTGGGCCAGCTCATGATTGCTTTCATCGGAAAAGGTCTCTATTTTTTCAGCGAAAAAATTTTCAAGCTGGATCTTAAGGACCTCTATGTCTGCGCCGCAATTGGAAAGAATATTCCTGCCGGTATCATCATTTAGAAAAGCATAGAGGATGTGTTCCACCGTAAGCATCTCATGACGGCGTTTCTGGGCTTCTTTTACGGCGGCAGCAAAAGCCATTTCAAGTTCTTTGCGTATCATATCAGAGTTCTTCCATACTGCATTTTAAAGGAAAATTATTATGGATCGCCATCTGGTTCACAATGTAGACTTTGGTCTCTGCGATTTCATGGGTATATATCCCGCAAATACCAACACCTTTTTTATGCACATTCAGCATGATCCGGTTTGCTTCTTCCTGTGGTTTATTAAAGACAGTTTTTAATACTTTTATTACAAAATCCATGGTGGTGTAATTGTCGTTATGAAGCAAAACCTTGTATTCAGCAGGCTCTCTTACTTCAATGCTGTCTTCGATCCTGTTTTCAAACTCGGGCGTTCTATAACTCATGGTCTTTTCTTCTATCCTTTATTACCGCTACTATTAATAAGTAATAATATTTCAACGCGGTGTCAATAGTCAAGGTCTCTTATTTATTTTGTGTTAAAGAAATCTTGACACAGATGAAATCTACTGTATATTTACCCTCATCCTGACTCGCAGTCATTAGTCAAAAACTAAATATTTTAGTATGGAATCAAGCGGCATAACACTAAAATTATTTTTTATTTAAAAAGATTATTATATTATAACGTTTTATGGAATTAGAAGAATTTAATTATCTACTGCCCAAAGAGCTTATCGCTCAACAGCCCCTGAAACAGCGTGATCAGTCCCGAATGATGGTACTGAACCGTAATAAAGAGTCAATAGAACACTCTTTTTTTTACTGTCTGCCAGAATATTTAAAAAAAGGAGACCTGCTGGTTGCAAATGATACCCGGGTTATTCCGGCACGTATTTTCGGCAGAAAAAAAACCGGGGGATGGGTGGAGCTTTTTCTGCTTGATTTTATTGAAAATGAAACAGAAAGCTCTCAGGTCTGGGAATGTCTGTTCAAGACCAAAGGAAAAATTGAAGCAGGATCAAATATTTCTTTTAGTATAAATTTAAATGCTGATCTTCTGGAAAATCTTGGAAAAGGAATGTGGAAGGTTCGACTCAATTATAAAGGCACTCTTGAAAATGCTCTTGAAGAAACCGGAAAAACCCCTCTGCCGCCATATATTAAGAGAGAAAGAACGGATAATTCCTGTGACAGTCTGGACAGGGAAAGGTACCAGACCGTTTATGCGTCAAATAATGGTGCTGTAGCTGCCCCCACGGCAGGATTTCATTTTACAGACCCCCTTATCAGAAAAATAGAGCAAAAAGGAGCAGAATTCACTTTTGTTACCCTCCATGTGGGATTGGGCACCTTTCAGCCGATAAGAGAACAGGATCCGGAAAATCACAAAATACACAAGGAACATTATAAGGTTACAGAAGGCACGGCTGGAAAAATTAACCGGGCCTACAGCGAAGAACGAAGGGTGATATCTGTGGGAACAACTGCTGCCAGAGTTCTGGAAACCATGACTGGCCCTGAAAAAACGATTAAACCGGGTGAAGGAGACACAGATCTTTTTATTTTTCCTGGATATTCCTTTAAATCCATGGATGCCCTGATCACAAACTTTCACTTGCCCATGTCCAGCCTCCTTATGCTGGTTTCTGCTTTTTCAGGAAAAGAGTTCATGATGCAGGCCTACCGTGAAGCTGTGGAGAAAAAATACCGGTTTTTCAGCTATGGAGATGCAATGCTTATCCTGTAAAAAGATTTTTCTTTTTATTTTAATTGTGCTAAGCTTACTAACTTATTTTTCTAACTTTTTTGGAGGACTTAGCGTGGATTTTTCTATTGTTCCAAATGCACATGCAATGGCTCAGCAGGCAGGCGGAAATGCCCAGGGAGGAGGGATGTCCTTTCTCATCACCATGGCCCTTATCGGGGTTGTATTCTATTTTCTTCTTATCCGCCCCCAGTCAAAACAGGTAAAGGCGCATCAACAGCTTCTTGACAGCCTGAAACGGGATGACATGGTCATTACCACAGGCGGGATACACGGAAAGATCACCAATGTTGCCGAAACTGTGGTAACCGTTGAGATTGCGCCCAACATCAGGATAAAAGTGACCAAGAAAAATATTTCCGGACTGAGCACTATAAATAAACAACCCGACGATAAAAACAAGTAAGGAGCAGTTATGACTAAAAACCTTAAGTGGAAAGCCGTGCTTATCTGTTCTGTGATAGCCCTTGCACTGGTATACATTCTTCCCACTTT
>CAYLYF010000008.1:0-60438 GCA_964387595.1 uncultured Thermodesulfobacteriota bacterium
TATCTCCCCTGTTTACAGGGACCAACGAGTTTTTCTTTTTTTTAGATGGTGAATCTTTTTCCTGAACAATCCTGACAGAAAGGACGCTTAAAGTGTCTTTTTTTATTTTAAAGCGATCATCAATTCGAAGTCCGCAGACACATGCAATTCTATCATCTGACACAATTAGAGGGATTTTCTGCCTCTCAGGTACGGGAATCGTCAAATCAATAAATAGATCTTTTAACTTTTTACTCTGTTTCATACCCAGAGGATAGAACCTGTCCCCGGGTAGAACCGTTCTTATCATAAGCGGAAATTTTATCGCGTCATAGTTAAGAAACTCTGTATCCTTGCCCCTTTCTTTCAAAAGTTTGTCTGTATCTGATGTTTCAAGAACATTGAAAAATATTTTTACTCCTGTGCACTCAATAACAACACTTTCGGGTAGACTGTCATAGGAGAGACTATAGGGTGTTATATCTTCCTGATGATAAGTAAAGATCAGTTTGTCATATTCGCGCCAAACGGAAAGCCCTCCGGGAAGCTGCACAACCTTTGAAGGCCCCTCTGAAATAAGATTGCAAACAGAATCCACATGTTTAAAGCTTATACCTCTGGTATCTCCTTTTATCCTGGCCACCATATCCATGACCATCCTGCCGTGAAACGCTTCAGGATAATTATTCATCTTCTCTATTGAACAACAAAAGTCATCCGCCGTTTCTATCATACAATCTTCAACGGCCTGTTTTGCACTTTTTTTCAGAAATGCATCATCCTGCCGCAGCAGATTTGTCATCCTGATGATGGCATCATCGATCTGCGGATTATACTTCTCCCTTAAAAGCGGCAGCAGGTTATGTCGGATATCATTTCTTAAATAATGTTTTTCATTTACCGAAGTATCGCTGATATAATCAATGCCGTTTTCTTCCAGATACTGTTCGATCTCTTTTCGGGTTACCTCAAGTAACGGCCTAATAAACATTCCCTCCCGAATGGGCGGCATACCGCTTAACCCTTTTAAAGACGCTCCCCTGATAAACCACATCAGAGCCGTCTCCACCTGATCATCGGCATGATGACCAATAGCGACCCGGTCCGCATTAAGTTTTTTAAGGGTATCTTTTAAAAATTCATATCTGACCTCACGGGCGGCTTCCTGAAGCGACAGTCCTCCGTCATTTTTCACATCAGAAACATTTCTTGCCTCTGCAATACAAGAAACCCCCATATCTTCAGCCAGAGACTGTACAAAACCCATTTCTTGCTTTGACTCGTCACCCCTGATCATATGATCCATATGCGCGGCAGAGACATAGATCCCGAGTTCACCTTTAAGGGCGTTCAGCACAGTAAGAAGCGCGACCGAATCCGCGCCGCCTGAAACAGCGGTGACTACATGGTCGCCTTTTTTCAGCATGCTGAATTTTTCAATTGTTTTTTTAACTTTTTTTATAAACATAAAAAAATAAAGGGTTCCAGGATTCATGGTTTCCAGGGTTAAAGAATAACAACAAAAGATCAGTTATGCATCGTCCTTGTCCGCTGTCAATTATAAACCTTCAGGGTGTTTACCAGTTTCAGTCAATGTTATGCTTTTGATTTAATGCCGTCAGGCCGCTCCTCAAATCACGCAAAAAGCGTGATGATCCTCAAGCGTAGCGATCAGTGAATAGCCCTTAGCTATTCAACTATTTTCTCATCTTCTTCTTTCCAGGCCGGATCAACCATACAGATAAAGATCAGATCCGTATCCCCCGGATTATGAATGTTCTGCTTTGCTTCCGGCGGAATATATATTGCCATGCCGGGTCCGACCGCTGATTTTTCATCATCAATACTCATGATGCCCCTGCCTTCCATGATGTAATAGACTTCAGAGGTCTTCAGCCTATGCGGAAGAGTGGTTATACCCGGTCTCACAACAGCATGCGCCAAACTGTAACCGATCTTGAGATCCGCCTTATCAGGATGTAAAAGCTCTCTTAATACAGCCTTATCAGCAGACATAAACTCTTCACAATCTTTCAAATCACGGATGAACATTGATTACCTCTCATGTTCAAGCTTACTCTATTATAATAACTGAAACTTAATGAATACAGAACAAAGCTGTAGCTGAAAAACGCATAGCGGTAAGAGCATAGGGTAAAAGACCCTAAAACCAGTTTTCCCAGACCTTCTCCATGCACTCTGCTCTATGTTCTGCTGTGACCTTGGCCTCTCGAATCCTTATAATAACGCGAAACGAAGTCCCGCCATAGAGATCATCACGAAGCCATCGAAAATAAAATTATTCCCTTATTATAAAAAGCTCCCGCGATACAGGCCGTCATTAAACAGGCAAGCGTTGCTGCAATTAAGGCCCTGAAAGCAACCTCAGAAAGCACCTTTACCTTTGAAGGCGAAAGGGACGCAATCCCGCCGATAAAAATAGCCATTGAAGCAACATGTGCAAAACCGCAAAGCGCATAAGCTGCAATAACAGAAGAACGGCCATTTTTAATAAGCCCATCTGCACAGGCTGACGCCAGATCAAAATAGGCCGTCACTTCTGTAACGATCATCCTCTCTCCAATAATTCCTGCTACTATTCGTGCATCTTCAAGAGGAACACCCATCACCAGCACAAACGGATAAAACACATACCCAAGTAAACCCTTTAATGACCAATCTACACTTATCCCGGCAATAAGATTTATCTTTTCGCCCAGCGAGCCCAGACCAAGATCAAAAAGAGCAACCAGACCTAAAACCGCAATTAGTAACGCAACAATACCGGCTGCCAGTTTCAGGCCGGCATTCGCACCATTTATCACGGCCTCAAAGATATTGCTGTCCCTGTCATAATGCGGATTAAGATTAATCCCTAGAGTTTCAGGTCTTTCACCTTCGGGAAGAATAATCTTTGACATAATAAGTGCTGCCGGAGCTGAAAGAATTGTAGCGGAAACAAGATGAGCAGCAATATTCGGAAATGTGTCCTGCAGAGCCATAACATAAAGCGCAAGCACACTTGAAGCCACTGTTGACATACCGGCAGTCAGGACCGTGCAAAGCTCGGACCGTGTCATGGAAGGAAGATGCGGTTTTATGGTTAGTGCTGATTCAATACCCACAAAGATATTGCTTGAAACACACAAAGACTCAGCACCTGAAATTCTCATAAAGCGGGTGAAAAAATAAGCAAATCCCTTAATCAGAGCCGGCATGACCCGGAGATAATAAAGTGCTGCCATCAGAGCTGAAAAGAAAATAATGGTCGGAAAGGCCTGAAACGCAAGAAAAAATCCAAGAGAAGCCTCACCATTAGCATTCACAGTTCCGGGAGCAAGAGCCAGCCGTCCAAAAACAAACTCAGTACCTGCAAGAGCGCACTCAAGCACCTCTAAAATAATAGAATTGATAAACAGCAAGAATGAGGAACCTGCCGGAATTAAAAAAACAAAACAGGCAAAAACAAACTGAAAAACAATGCCCCACAGCATCAGTCTCCAGTTCATGTTCTTCCGGTCAGATGAAATAAGCCATGCAACCCCCATCAAAATAAATATGCCTGACAGGCTTATAAGATTGTATTTTTCCATTTAAAACCAGTCCATTAGAAAGATTCCAGTTGCAGTAAGAATACAAGACCTGACACCCGAATGTCAAATAAACAATAAACAAAAACACATAAGGATTCAAGGATTCGAGAGGCAGAGGGTTCAAGGGGCATAAAGCTAATATCCTTTAGCTGATATTTCAATTAAACCAACATACTTTAACGAAAACTCTTTTACTTTTCTTACGGAAAGTTTCATGTTATAAATTTCTTCTATAACATAGAAGTATATAATAATTTTCATTAATGGGGTCAATCTCAAGTTTTAGATGTTTTCACTTGGCCCCTTCCCGTCCTCCGCAGTAGCTATGCTACGGAGGATGGAAAACCCTTGGCCCCTCGAATTCTTATAAAATTTTAGCACCTGAGCATATAGGACAATAGCAGTATATTAACATTATTATGAATATAAAATAGGCGAAAACCATGAACACTTCCGGGCAAAACAAAGGCCTGACAACGGAAGAAATTATTTTTTCCAACATGACACAGATCGAAGCACTCACAAGATTTCTAATTTAAAAAGGCCTGTTGTCAGTTGAATGTTGTCCGTTGTTGAAACTTTATAATCGCATAGAGGTAAGTGCATAGAGTAAAAAGATTAAGAATTCTTTATTCTAAGCTCCTTGCTTCTGCAATAAGCATCAGCCTTGCCCTGTGAACTCTGTGTCGAGCAAAGCGGGCGGTGAGATCTGCTTTTACTATTTACTAACTATGGACCCTTAATTTTTATGCAGACACAAAAACATCTAAACCTATTACCCGCAATTCTTGCAGCAATATTCACCGGTGGGCTCGGATTTGGTATTGTCCTGCCTGTCTCATCTGTAGTGCTTGAAAATATCGGTGTCAGCACCCCGCTTATCGGGCTGACTGCAACCATGATGTTTGCAGGCATAGCCATCGGCGGGCCGTTATCCGGAAGGCTGATTGAGCTTTTCGGCATTAAACGTACTCTCGCAGGAGGGCTTTTCTGCAATGCAGTGTTAATGGTCTGCCTGGGACTTTATATTTCCCTTCCTTTCTGGTTTGCGATCAGATTTGTTATGGGAGTGGCCTTTGCGTCTGTCTTCACCTCCTGTGAAACACTTATTAACCGGGTCAGCAATGACCAGAACAGGGGAAGAAACCTGGGCCTGTACGCCTTTGCTTTCTCCCTCAGTCTGATACTGGGCCCCACCGGAATCTGGCTTCTTAAATTCGGCACCTTAATTCCCTTTGCCATAACCGGCGCCATAAGTTTATCAGCTGCCCTGATCTCTTATTTCATGCTTCCCACCATACAGGAAAAAAGCCCTGATATAAAATTCGATCTGGCTTTTATAAAACGGATCAAAATATCTGTCATCGCCATGCTGACAGCCGGTTTTATGGAAGGTGCCCTGATCGCCCTGATCCCGATCTATGCGATCCGGCAGGGATTTAATGTGGCTGAAACCGGAATTCTTCTTTTTGCTTTTGTAATCGGACACGGTTGTTTCCCCCCCATCATCGGTGCACTGGGTGACCGGATCGGTTTAAAAAATGTACTGGCAATTTCATATTGTCTCGGCACTGTAAGCTTTATCGCTATTCTTTTTTTCCCGGAAAAGATCCCGCTGACCGGTCTTCTGGTCCTCGGCGGAGCGTCAGTCGGGGCATTATATCCGCTGGCTGTGGGAATACTGGCTGATTTCCTAAGCTCCGAAGAACTCCCCCGGGGGAACGCCCTGACAACTTTTTGCTATGGACTGGGAAGTATCATCGGACCATTTATACCCGCAGTTATCATGCACATCACCGTTCCCAAAAGTCTTTTTGTCGTAGCAGCGATACTGTATGCAGGTCTATTTGGAATGATATTATTACAAAGAAAAAGTAAATCCTGAAAAGGAACAGAGAAGAACAATAGAAGAACAGACCGCTGCATCTTTTACCGTTGATAAAGAAAAATGCATAGGCTGCGCAGTATGTGTAGCAGCCTGTCCCATGAAAATTTTCGAGATCATTGACAACCTCTGCATTATGACCACTGACTTTTTAATCCACCGTTAAGCCTTAACCCCTGCAAAAATAAAACAATGAGGCATCGGATGCAATCTATTCCTTTGCCAGTCTTTTCCCGATTGAAAATATATTTTTAATAATCTCTGTTTTCTTACAAATATCACCCACATCTCTGACATCAGTAATATGGATCTTCTCCACAATATCCATGGCATAGGTTTTTCCTATATTTTCTTCTAATATTTCAATTCCCCGTGCTGCCGTTGCTGGATCCTTAAAATCCTGCACCAGCCCGATAACCGCCTTTTTTCCTTTTAGCGGCGGATCCCCGACAGGTTTAAATGCTTTCATGGTCCCCAGCTCGCCTGCGATCTCAACGGACCACAGCGGCAGGCATCTTTCAAAAAACCGGGCCATTATCGCGGTATAGGAACCGCAGTAGTATGGCGACGCAAAGATCATCACATCTGATGAGACCATCTCCTCAAGAATGATATCCATATCATCTCTATGAACAGCACACCGGTAGCCCGGTTTTAAAATACAGTTTCGGTAACAGCCCTGACACTGATTGATTGTATGCTCGGCAAGAAAGAATTTTTTTATTTCAGCACCCGCAGAGACTGCCCCGTCTAAAAATGTATCCACTAATATACTTGAATTCCCTTTTTTTCGTGGACTTCCCACAAATCCGCATATTTTCATCCTCTTCCCTCCAATTAATAATTAAATTTTCCGCCCGATAGTAGCTTACGGAAATCCCACTAAAGTCGGGGATCCTAGATAACGACGGTGTTATCCCTTGAGTCCTTTTTCCAATTATGGTTTTGATTCATCCGGTATCCAATATCAGTTTTTATGTTTTTTTGCTATGCGCCACGCCTTTTTCAACCAGCATCCCGTATCGTTTTTTTAACGTTATCAGATGTTTTGTCTTTACCTCACGGGTTCACTACAAAAGTACTTATTTCCGGACATTCTCTTTCACCGATCTTACCTGCAGCCGCAAGGTCATCAGCAACATCTTTAAGCCCGACCTCAATTAACCTTTTCCGGGTCGGCACGCCGTCTTCAGAACAACCGCGATACCAGTAATATTCATCCAGCATACCCGGTTCATGAATGGGGTCTTTTTTGCCACGCCGGGTACCGGTCCTGATATCATCTTTACGGGTAATGCCGAGCAGTGCGTTAAAGCTCTTTTCCAGTTGGTATATTCTCTCAGAAGCTTCAAAAAGTTTTTCTGGACTTCTGCCGGTAACCGCCTCATAGATCTCACCCATCTCCTTGAAAAGAACAATTGGGTCTCCGAACACATCCACAGAAACAACCGGAACAAAACAGATCCCCAGACTGTCCATAAGGGTTTTATAATTTTCACTCCACCAGACCACCCGTCCTTTTCCAACCGGGCTGGTGCCGTCAAGTGTACCCTCCGGCAGGTCGTCGCCGAATATTTCCTTCAGCATGTCCTCAAGACCGATCATTGCGGGAAAGGGGTGACCTTTTAAATGATCAGCGCCCCGGGTAGCAACCGAAGAAGCCAGACTCATGGCTATTGCCTGCTCACAGTTATAGGTAAAAGACTGCCCTTTGGTATGGAATCCATACTCACGTGCTTCTTCAGGTAATTTTTCAAGGATCATGGGCATACTGTCAGCAAGAAGTTCACCGATACCTTCACGGTATGCAACCTTTTTTAGAAGCTCCTCTACAAGCGCTACGTCACCCCACTTGAGTTCCAACCCCCAGGTATCATCAGTTGTAATAATACCGCGCTGAAAACACTCCATCATCATTGAAACGATCCATCCAAAGGTAATGCAGTCAAACCCCATCCGGTTGACTATGTTTGAGATGTGGAACAGCTGGGGATAATCAAAGATGCCGATCAGAGGCCCCATGTTTGTATAATGGCCGAATTCGATCTTATCCACCGTTTCTCCCTTGTACGGCCCATCCTTCACTTCCAGCATCTGGGTGCATGCAATAGGACACTGATAGCATGCTTTCTGGCCGGTTTTATAGTTCTGCACCAGTTTTTCAACATCATATGCATCAAGCTGTTCTTCTGTTATATGAACCTGTTGATTGTTAATCCTTGTATGCATGCTGTTTTGAGGAATAAGAGAAAACGAACCGTATTCACGAAGGCTGTAAGTTGCATTCCCCATCCACTTCTCACGATAGAATTTTGAAAGTTCTTTTGTTTTCGCTTCATTTGCCAGAGGCATTTTACCTTTGGCCTTCACAATTACAGCCTTTAGATTTTTTGATCCCATCACACAGCCCATTCCGGTCTTCCCATGTACTCCGGTTCTTTTCGTGCTGGTAAAGATATTGGCATAGCGCACCAGATTTTCCCCGGCAGGGCCGATACGTGCGGCTTCACAGGAACCGTATTTTTTCTGAATGGCGTCATCTGTCTCATAGGTATCCAGCCCCCACAGGTCAGAAGCGTCCACGATCTCAGGCTTTTTACCCATCTCAATATAGAGTGCACAGGGCTTGTCCGCCTTACCTGTAATAAACACATGATCATATCCCGCCTGCCTGAGGCGCGCAGGGAAAAACCCGCCGCCGTTTGAATCTCCAAATATACCGGTAACCGGACTTTTTGCTGTAATGGTCATCCGTGAGGTACAGGGAAAAGAAGTACCGGCCAAAAGACCGGGGCCGAAGATAATTGCATTTTCCGGTCCCAGAGGATCTGCTTTTGGATTGTCTTTCAATGCGTCATATAAAAGCTTGGCATTTATCCCTGCACCGCCCACATATCCCTGCTGCAATTCTTCAGAAACTTCCTCTTCCCTGATCTCCTCGCTGGAAAGATCAACCCTTAATATTTTTCCTGACATGGCCTTCTCCTTTTAACTTCATATGTTTGTTAAAAACTCTGCTCTGAGAGAACTTGCTTTTGTTTTTATAAATTTCATTTTGCCCGTACCGAAAAAAAAGACTGCAAAGCGCATAGTGGTAAGAGCATAGAGAGTAAAACGTGACAATAAAAAAGAACGTCCAACGTCAAATAAAAAACCAATCTCAAAGATTAAATGATTATTTTTTCTATTTTTTCTGGTTGTCTTTTTCTCATTCATAATTCAATGTTGATGATCCGGTAAAAAGTCAAAAACCAAAGGATGTCACCTTGTAACTATCTGATTTTCCTTGGGCCAATTTTGCAATAAGGTCCTTTTCTGGACTTTTTACCGGGCCATCAATGTTAAACGTTCGATGTTCGATGTTCATCTATTTTATGCTCTATGCTGCGACCTTAAGCTCTTGAATTCCTGTTTGATTACGCGACCTCTGTTTGTACACAAATAGAATTGATCTGTAGAATTTAAAAAAATTTCACCCATTATACCTCCGTAACATTATTATAAATCTTTAAGAGAATCTCCTGACATATTTTCAGCTGTTCCGGACCGATTTCATTTAATGCCCTGCCTTGAACCTCAAGTGCAAAGGGTCTCAAGTTTTTTAAAAGTTTTTCCCCCTCCGGCGTTATCCTGATCCGTTTCTGACGGCGATCACCCGTATCTGCAACACGCTTAATAAGATCTTTCTTTTCCAGCCCGTCTAGAAGCCTTGTAATCGTTGATTTTTCCTTGAATGTATTTTCAGCAAGCTGCTGATGAAACTGATCATTACTGTTATTGAGATTTATCAAAAGCTGCCACTGCTCAACCGTAATATTATGTCCTTCTTCCCTGAATTTTTTCTGTAAGTTATTCAGTATGGCCTGCGAAGTCCTGCCGATCAGCGTTCCCATTGAGTTTTTTAAATGAATTTCAAGATTTTTCACATTCTCCGCCTCTTTTTAGTTGTATATACAACTAAAATAGTATTTTTTTACTTTGCTGTCAAGCACCAGCACTAAAAATAATAATTTTACAGTTATTACCCCTGATTTTCAGACAGTCCCATACCCCGCACATAACCAGAAGCTCGACAGGTAAAATGAAACAGGATGCTTCCCTGATTCACCATCTAAAAAAAAGAGAAACTCGTTGGTCCCTGTAAACAGGGGAGATATAATGTGTTTGGGAAAACAAACATATCACCAACGAGGTGAAACAATTATGGCACAAGGGATATTACCATTCAAGTACGAAGAAGAGAAAAAAACAACGGGAATGACGGCACTGGCGGGATTGCCGCTTTATCTGGAACTGGCGCAAAAGACAGGGCTTGGGAAATCGATCCAGAAGCATATAAAGGTGCGTGAAAGTGGCCCGAAGGTGGAAAGCTGCGTTTAGTTTCCTCACCCACAGCGCTGTAGTGAGGAAACACGTGAAGAAAACCCTGCCGTCAGGTATTGGTTTTTTAAAAACATCCCCGGTGGCTTGGAAATAGTGCGTCTGTGAATTTAAACGGTGGATTTTGGTTGTTTACCTCTATTGACAATAAATATTTAATATTGTATGTTTTTAAAAACTAACAGTATATGAATGGATGACTAAAAGCAGTCATCCATTCTTATTTTCTGATAGCACGACAGGACCCGGACACTGCCGGGGGTATAATTTTAATCTGAAAGGAACAGCTGTTCGATGAGTGATAATGTAATGACAAAAACCGGTTATGAGGACCTGAAAGAAAAGCTCAAGAAGATGAAGACCGATGACAGACAGAAGATAATAAAGGAGATACATGAAGCAGCTGCACATGGCGATCTGTCTGAAAATGCAGAATATGATGCTGCAAAAGAGAAACAGAGCTTTATTGAGGGTAAAATAAAAGATATTGAGCAGAAAATTTCCGGTGCAAAAGTAATTGATATAACCACCCTGTCTTCAGACCGGGTGGTTTTTGGCGCTACTGTAAAGCTTGAAGATGAAGATAGGAATGATGAAGTTGAATACAGCATTGTCGGTGTTGATGAAGCTGATCTTGCAAAAGGTAAAATATCTATAAGTTCGCCCATAGCCAGAGCACTTATCGGTAAAGAGGAGGGTGACAGCGTGCAGGTGAAAGCTCCGGGCGGGGTGAGGAATTACCTGATCCTTGAAATAACCTTTAACTAGGGAGGTCAAAATGAAATATTGTCCAAAATGCGGATCGGAATATCTTGATGATATTAACATTTGTGCCGGATGTGAAACCGATCTTGTGAATCTTGAAGAATGGGAAGAGATTGTAAAAAAAAGACAATCAGAGGATGATGAAGTATTTGTTACGATTATGTCCCTGGAAGATCAGTTTGAGGCTGATGTGATAAAGGATGCCCTTGAAAAAGAGAAGATTCCTGTACTGATTAGAAGTTTTCGCGATACCTCTTTCGATGGTATTTTTGAATCTCAAAAAGGCTGGGGGGTTGTTATGGTTCCCGATGATTTCAGGCAAAGGGCAAAGGAAGTCTTGCGTCTTATTAAATCAGCTGAATAGTCCTTTTTAGACCCGATTTAAATTTATAAAAATTTAATTTCTGCCGGAAATACCTATTTGATCTGCCGGCAGATTCCCGCAATTTATTTTTACCATTTCGTGTTTTCAAGCAAACTAATATATGTTAAATTAGTATCAAAAATCTAATCTATATAACAGTTTATTCTATAGTGACCCAGACATCAAAAAAACAAATAAGAGCTCTTGGCATAGATCCCGGTCTTGCGGCAACGGGATATGCAGTAGCAGAAGCTTTAAATAAGGGGGGTGAACTTTGTGTCTGGGGCAGTATTAGAACACATTCAAAGAAAACACAGCCCCTCAGGCTTCAGGAAATATACACAGGAGTCGATGAGATAATTAAAAACTGGCGACCCTTGTTATTGGTCATTGAAGATGTTTATGTCCTTGACAAATTCCCTAAAGCTGCGATACAGCTTGGTGAGGTGGTCGGTGTGATAACGCTTGCAGCTCAGAATAACATGGTGGAAACCTTGAGAATACGTCCGACTGAGGTTAAAAGCTGTTTAACGGGTAATGGAAGAGCTTCTAAGATCAATGTGGCAAATGCAGTAAAAAGGATTTTTACTGTAAAAAAAGACATTAAGCCTGACCATGCATCCGATGCTGCTGCTCTGGCACTGGTTGGACTATCCAGAAAAGGATACTTTAATTTTTAAGTTTAATGGGTTAATACTATAGCCGGATGAAAAAACCATCTTCACGGTGTGATCGGTTAAGAATTTTTTAACGATCCGGTTTTATGATCAGGAGTTTAAAAACTGAGATGATACGCTATATAAAAGGTAAACTGATTAAGAAAGAAGAAGGGAAGATCGTTGTTCTTGCCGGTGGGGTGGGATATGAAATACGTCTGCCTGAAATTGTGTGGCAGTCATTTCAGCCCCAAATAGATGATGCGGAAGATATTGAACTGTATATATCCTATCATCAGACCGCACAGCAGCCGAAACCGCTTCTTATTGGATTTACAAATGAGATTGAACTTGAATTTTTTGAGCTCCTTATTCAGGTCAAGGCGATTGGTCCGGTTAAGGCATCAAAGGCGCTTACTCTGCCGGTACCTGTAATAGCTGCTGCGATTGAAGAAAGGGACGCAGCAACAGTTGTAAAACTTAAAGGGATCGGCAATAGAGCTGCTGATATGATCATATCGGAGCTTCATGGTAAGACTGGTAAATATGCACTGCTAAAAGAAGAGGGCAGGGTTCCTGCCAGGGCTGATGATGATCTCAGCAAACTGGTCCTTGATGTTCTTGTCAAACAGCTTGGACATAACAAGTCAGAAGCCGCCGGGATGGTTCAGGCTGCTCTTGAGAGAAAACCGGATGCTTCAACGCCGGAGGTGCTTTTTGAAGAAGTATATCGGGGAATAAAAGGCAGGTAATGTTATGGACGAACAAATAGATATTAATGATCAGACAGCTGATGAAGACGAGCATATAATACCTGATCTGCGCCCCAAAGGTTTTACAGAATATGTGGGGCAGAAACAGGTTGTTGAATCTCTGCAGATCGCTGTTACAGCTGCAAAGAAAAGGGACGATGTGCTTGATCATGTGCTGCTTTATGGTCCTCCCGGATTGGGTAAGACGACAATGGCACACATAATTTCAAATGAGCTTGGCGTACCATTGGTCCATACGTCAGGTCCTGCTCTTGAAAAGGGAGGGGATCTTATAAGTATTCTGACGCATATGAAGTATGGAAATGTTCTTTTTATTGATGAGATCCATAGGCTGCCTAAAGTAGTAGAGGAATTTTTATACTCCGCAATGGAGGATTTTGCTGTGGATATAATATTTGATAAAGGGATGAATGCGAGAAGTTATAGAGCAAAGCTTGAGCAGTTTACTCTTGTAGGTGCAACAACAAGAGCCGGCCTGCTTTCTCCTCCGTTAAGGGAAAGATTTGGAATTCAGAGGTCCCTTGATTTTTATACTGATGAGCAGCTTCAGAAAGTTATTATCCGGTCCGCATCGATACTTGATGTTGAGATAAAAGTTGATGCGGCAATTGAGATTGCAAAAAGATCCAGAGGGACTCCTAGAATAGCAAATTCGCTTTTAAGACGTGTGAGGGATTTTGCACAGGTACGGGCCGAAGGAAAGATAACAAGGGCGGTTGCCTGTGATGCTCTCCAGCTTGAGGGAATAGATGAAATGGGCCTTAATCTATTTGATGTAAGGTTTTTAAATATTATTATAGATTTTTATAAAGGCGGTCCGGTCGGTCTAGAGGCGATCGCCGCAACACTTCAGGAAGAGACAGATACCTTAATAGATATGGTGGAGCCTTATCTGCTGAAGGCCGGACTTCTTGTGAGGACATCTTCCGGAAGAAAAGTAACATCACTTGCTTATTCACATCTTAAAAAGTCTCCGAAGAAAAAAGTCCCTGTTCAGCTTGAAATGCCGGGATAATTTTAGGATTAAATATTTAATATCTGAATAATGTCATTATTTACAATCAGGAATTTATCCGGGATGAATTACGATACTGTTTTATTAGAGGACTTTTTAAATTAAAAGTCCTTTTGTTTGTATATTTTTAAACGAATTACTGTTTTTAAAAATTATGCATTACAGGTGTTTTAAGTGGAGAAAAGCCCTAAAATATTAGTCGTTGATGACAGTGAATTTATTGTCAAGTTAATTGAGAGTACGCTTCAGACTGCGGGTTATCGCATTGTTAAGGCATATGATGGTGAAGATGCATTGAAAAAAGTAGCCTCAGAGATGCCTGATCTTATTATTCTGGATGTTATGATGCCGAAGATGACCGGTCTTGAAGTTTGCCGAAGACTTAAAAATGACGAAAAGACAATGCTTATACCCGTTGTTCTGCTCACAGCTAAAAACCTTGTTGAGGATAAGATAACAGGGCTTGAAACAGGTGCTGATGATTATGTAACAAAACCATTTAATACTAAGGAATTACTGGTACGAATTCAAGGGCTCGTTCAGAAAAAGATATCTCAGGTGAAGGTTGTTGAGGATGAAAAACAGGAAGCACTTGAATCCATGGCTGAAGAGGTTGCCCATGAGGTGAGGAATCCGGTTACCGCAATCGGCGGTTTTGCAAGGCGGATTAAAAGCAAACTGCCTGCTGACAGCCCTCTTACAGTGTATGCTGATAAAATAATCAGCGAGGTGGAACGGCTTGAAACCATGGTGGGTGAGATTGCGGGTTTTAAGGGTATTGTTGTTTCTACTCATGATATGGTGGATATGAAAATGATCATGGATCAGGTTCTTGATGAGTTTAAGGATGAAATGACACAAAAAAATATTGAAAATGTTAAGTATTATGCTGCTGAAACTCCGCTGTTAAAAGGTGATCATAAAAATTTAAAGCTTGTTGTAACCCATATTATTCAGAATGCGGTTGAAGCGATTGATAATGGAGGTGCTGTTACGCTTAAGCTGGACAAACAGAATGGAAATGTTATTGCGACTGTTCTGGACTCCGGCAGGGGGATTGCTGAAGATGAATTAAAGCGCATTACCAGACCATTTTATACTAACAAAATGGCGGGCGCCGGAATGGGGCTGGTGATAGCTAAATATATTGTTGAGTCACATGGCGGGGCACTTCTTATAACCAGTGTTCCCGGAGAGGGTACCAGCGTGCGGATATCTATTCCTGTTGAAGGCAGGAAATAAAAAAAACCGCTTTAAAAGCGGTTTTTTTTATTTAAAATGGTATTGTATTTACTTTCTTGATCTTTTGATTTCTTCAACTATGTTAATACCCATCTGATATGCTTTTTCAAATTTTGTGTTAAATATTTCGTCGCTCATACTTTCAACCCCGCCGCAGAAAAGCTTTTCAAATGTATCGATTTCTTCGAAAAGAAGGTGTGCCTCAAAAGCCTCATAACAGGGTGTACCCATTACTTCCTCAAGTTCGTCTGCTACATTTGCGGTTACAATAAAAGAAGCTGCTTTTTTAAAATTTTGCGCAATACCGGGTCTTGGAATAGGCATTTTTGCAATACTGCCCGGTTCCTTGCAGGTAAAAGCAATTTTTCTTTCGAGAAAGCTTTTCATCAGTGCGGTTGTAAACATGTCATATACCGGGCTGGCAAAAAAGTACCCGTCATATTTAAGGTAAGTTTCCAGCATTTCGTGTACATCATCTTTGAGAGGGCAGTTTCCGATTGTCAGTTCTGGTTTTTTTGTATAGCAGCTACCGCAGCCAAGGCAGAATTTAATGTCTTTTTTAATTAGATTAAATACCTCTATTTCAGCACCGGTACTTTTAGCACCTTCAAGTGCCTGGTTTAAAAGTTTTGCACATTTACCCTTTAGTCTTGGGTTTCCCAGAATACCTAGTATTTTCATTAATGTTCCTTTTATGTGTGTATTTTTAAGTTTTTAAATTTTGGATTATAATTATACAATATAATCGATAAAATTAAAACTGTATTTTAAAAACACGATCAAAAATTAATTATTAAAATATCCATCGTTTTACTTTTTATTGACACCGGATAATTCATAACTTATACTTCAAAAATTGTTTAAATGGATAATTTTAGTAAAATATGATTTTAATTTCTTTTAAATCATGCTGATTAAATTATGATAAGACTTTTTACAAAAATATATAAAAGAGCGGTTCTTGAGCATCCGGTTACTGTGCTTGTACTGCTTTTTTTGTGTTTATTATTTTTCACATATCATGCCCGGAATTTTAAGCTTGATGCTTCTGCAGATACGCTGATACTTGAAAATGATAAGGACCTTAAAATACTGCGTGAGATTACGGACCGGTATAATATTAAAGAATTCCTGGTCATTACTTTTACACCTGCGGAGGATCTCTTTTCCAATAAATCTCTTTCACGGCTAAAGGATCTTCGGGATCAGGTCAGATCTGTTGAAGGGGTTGACTCCGTCATTACAATTCTTGATGTGCCGCTTTTAAAGACAACGGGAGCCGGTCTTTCTGAAATAACAAGCAAGAAGATCCTGACTTTAGAGGATCCGGAAACGAACAGGCTTCGAGCAAAAAAAGAAATTCTTGACAGCCCTATATACAATAATCTGATCCTAAGTCCAGACGCTCAGACAACCGGTATTCAGGTCAATCTGACGACAGACCTTGAATATAACAATTTGCTCAAAAAGAGGAATAATCTTTTAGATAAGAAGAAGGCAGGTGAAATAACTAAAGATGAAGAGAAGGAATTAAAAAATTGTCTGGTTGAATATGATAAAACATATGAACGCTTAAGTAAAAAAAGGCATCTGGTTATTTCAGAGCTGAGGCAAATATTAGACTCCTTTAGAACTTATGGAAAGCTTCACCTGGGCGGTGTTCCGATGATCGCGGATGATACTATCGCATTTGTAAGAAAGGATCTGACTACCTTCGGTTTTGGTGTATTTTTGTTTATTGTAGTAACCCTTACATTCGTATTCCGTGAGATCCGGTGGGTTGTGCTGCCTCTTTTGAGCTGTTTTTTTTCTGTTCTTATTATGATCGGTATGCTTGGTTTTCTGGGCTGGAAGGTAACCGTGCTTTCCTCGAATTTTATATCCTTAATGCTGATCCTGACGCTTTCAATGAATATCCATCTTGCCGTTCGTTATAAGCAGCTGTTACGGGAGATGCCGGGTGCAGATCAGCTAGATGTGGTGTTTTTAACTGCCAGGCGAATGGTTTGGCCCTGTCTTTATACAGCCCTTACTACAATCCTTGCGTTTTTATCTCTTGTTCTAAGCGGAATAAAACCGGTTATTGATTTCGGGTGGATGATGACAATTGGCCTTACCGTTACCTTCCTGATCTCATTTCTTTTGTTTCCCGCCATACTTGTACTTTTAAACAGGTCTGAATTGAAAGACGAAACGGAAAAAGAATCTGCTGTTACAAAAATACTTGCCAGGGTCGCCCGTTACCATGGTGGTAAGGTGATAATTGCTTCTGTTATTCTTGCTTCGATAAGTCTTTTTGGTGTTTCAAAACTAAAAGTAGAAAATGGTTTTATTAACTACTTTAGCAGTAAGACAGAGATTTATCAGGGGATGAAACTTATTGATGAAAAACTGGGGGGTACATTTCCGCTTGAGGTGATATTGAAATTTGAAGAGCTTAAACCTGTTGATACTGCTGATGAAGACGATGATTTTGGATGGGATGATGAGACAGCGTCTAATCTGCAGGACTACTGGTTTACCCCTTATAAAATTGACCGGATTAAAGAAGTTCATGATTATCTTGATTCTCTTCCTGAAATAGGCAAGGTGCGTTCATTGGCCTCGATTGTCAGAACGGTTGAGGAATTAAACGACGGTAAGGAATTTTCCGGTCTTGAGCTTGGTGTGATTAATAAAAAAATACCAAAGGATTTAAGAGCTGAGGTCATTGATCCGTATGTGTCTGTGGAAGATA
The DNA here is from genome assembly GCA_964387595.1 of uncultured Thermodesulfobacteriota bacterium. Lineage (GTDB taxonomy): Bacteria > Desulfobacterota > WTBG01 > CAIYCZ01 > CAIRTM01 > JAHEEI01. Next base: position 17,390 of record CAYLYF010000008.1, read on the forward strand.
ATGAGGCCAGGATTTCAATGAGGATCCTGGATTCTCTTGAGGATTTAAGAAGGGGTGAGCTGATTATGAGGATCCAGAAGGATTTAAAGGATAAATTTAATTTATCTGAAGATAAGGTGCGGGTTGCGGGTATGCTTGTTCTTTACAATAATATGCTTAAAAGTCTGTTCCGGTCACAGATCTTAACGCTGGGTATTGTCCTTCTGGGTATTGCATTAATGCTTCTGATGCTTTTTAGATCTTTAACGCTTGCAGTGATCGGTATTATTCCAAATCTGCTGGCAGTGGGTATTGTTCTCGGGATAATGGGGCTTTTTGATATACCTTTGGATCTGATGACAATCACTATTGCAGCAATAACAATGGGTATTGCTATAGATAACAGTATCCACTATATCTACAGGTTCAAGGAGGAATTCAGCAAAAACAATGATTATTCTGAAACCCTGGAGCTTTGTCATAAAAATATCGGCAGAGCAATTGTCAATACTTCGATTACCATAATATTCGGATTTTCAATTCTTGTTCTATCTAATTTTATTCCTACGATCTATTTCGGTGTATTAACCGGCCTTGCGATGCTTATTGCCATGCTTGCGATTCTAACGCTTATGCCGAGGCTGATACTTATTTTTAAGCCTTTTTAAGGCCCCGCATTTTATGATTATAAGATCAAAACACGGGTTCTTTTCTGAAAACATTAGATAACTCTTGAAAATTGTTGAAAGATTTTTTAATATTAAACGTCAATTATTAAAAGATAATGAAATTGGAGGCACAATGATAAAAGCCAGTCGAATGTTTAGATGTCTAAAAACAAAATTATTTTTGTCTATATTAATCTGTCTTGTTTTCAGCAATGCTTATGCAGGTGATTCAACTGAAGCCATTAAAATAACCATAAATGATATACTGAATATTTTAAATGATCCGGTATTGAAAAAAACAGAGAAAACGGATGAACGAAAGAACCTTCTGCACAAATTTCTTAAAAAGTCATTTGATGAAGAAGAGTTTGCCCGCAGGTCGCTTAAGGGCCATTGGGATAAACTGACTGACGGGCAAAGGAAGGAGTTTTCAACAATTTTTATTGATCTTCTTGAATCAACCTATTTTGACAGGATCGATGATTATGTAAAAGGCGTAAAAGATTTTTCTTCCGAGAATATAACTTTTGAAAATGAGAAGGTAAAGGGTCGTTTTGCTGTGGTGGAAACAAAAATTAATATTGGTAGTACCAGATGTATTCCGGTTGACTACAGGATGATAAATAAAAATGATAAGTGGGTTGTCTGTGATATGGTTATAGAAGGGGTGAGTATTGTTAAAAATTACCGTGCTCAGTTTAATGAAATTCTTGCAAACAATTCATTTAATGAATTGATGTTGCGTTTGAAAAATAAAAAGAATTAACTGCATAACAAAATATTTTAAAACCTTTGTAGCGTGGTTATTTTTATATTCTGTTTTTTATGTTAGTAAATAAAGTCAAAGATACCCTAACCAAGATCATCTAAATTATCAATACGTAATTAATTATAAGATTAAACCACGGCTTTTAGCCGTGCGACCCGAAAAACTTTTAGCGTTTCGGGGATTAGACTAATTGTTTTAAAAAATATTTGTCTTACTTTCTTTGCTTGCTCCAAAGAAAGTAACCCAGAAAAGGCACCCTATGGCCGGTCCCGTAAAACGGGATTTCCTTCTTGCAGGTTTTTTTGCGGTCGGCGCCACAATGGTCCCGGTCGGAAGCGTGTCGCGCAACCACCGCACCTTGGTACGGAGTCAAGCGACAGGTATCTAAAATAAAAAATTTTGCCGGAAGGTGCTGAGAAAGCCCCGTTTTGTGAGTGGGGATGAATCGGCACAATTCTAAAATTAATAATAAAAACCGGGATGTGCCGCCTTGTAGGCGGTGAACATCAATTGCCGAGATACCCCGTAGCTTGCTGCGGGGAGTATCATTCGTTATTATTTTTTAACAGCGTTCTGCCGGTGTTGAAAATAGGCATTTCTTAAGGAGATATATGGGTCAATTGCAGATTTCTTGAGCTGTTCATACTCGCCCAGTTTGAGAGAGGTTTTATTTAAGGTGTCGTATGTTTTTATCGAAAGTCTTTCATAGACTTTGATTTTAGTATAATTTAACGGATCGAGTCCTGTGTCAATTATCTTTCCAATAGTGCCTCTTAGACTGGAGGGTCCGAGTATCGGCCAGACAATGTAAATGCCGGTACCGATTCCATAATAACCCAGAGTTTGATCCGAATCTTCATTGTATTGCTTAATGCAGCTTTCTGCAGGGCTGAACAGGCCGCCGAGACCAAAGGTGGTATTAATTGCAAAACGTGACAACTCTCTGCCGGCACCGGTCAGTTTACCCTGTAAAAGACAGTTTATAAACCGACCCGGCATCGCTGCATTATGAAAAACACGTTTAACGCATACTCTTGCCGGTTTTGGAACGATGAAATTATATCCGGTTGCAACCGGCTTTAGAAAATAGAAATACAGCTTGTCATTAAATGCATTAATTATTCTGTTATAGCCTTCTAAAGGATCTGAAATAACTTCCATGTTCTGAATCGAGGACATTTCACTGTCATCATTTTCAAAGGGGTCATCTTCAAGTGTTTCAACTGAGCGGTTGTTAGCACTGTTTTCTGCCGCTGCTGTTGGAATTAAAGTCAGAGATAGTAAAAGTATTGTTAAGAGTATGATAAACCTGTTCATAATTCACCTTTAAATAAGTTGTTTTATTTGAAAAGATTATCAGACAATATATTTATTGTCAACATAGAGGAGAACGATAAACGTAAATTTATTTTTTTTGGATTTTTTTTAGATATTCTTATGATATAGGGTTTCTTTTAATTATATGGTTATCAGGGTAATTTATGCAATTTGAAACATTAATAGGGCTTGAGGTCCATGCACAGCTTTTAACTGAGACAAAGCTGTTCTGCAGCTGTACTAATAAATATGGCGAGCTGCCGAATACAGCGGTATGCCAGGTCTGCGCCGGTTTTCCCGGAGCACTTCCGGTCTTAAATAATAAAGCGCTTGAATTTGCCTTAAAAACAGCAGGTGCGCTGAATTTAAAAATAGGTCCGATAATTAATTTTTCTCGAAAAAATTATTTTTATCCGGATCTTCCAAAAGGATATCAGATATCACAGTTTGATCTGCCGGTTGCTGTTTCTGGAGATATTGAAATTAATGTGAATGGAAAGATTAAACGTATTGGTATCTTAAGGCTGCATCTTGAGGAAGATGCCGGTAAATTAATTCATGGCGTGGATGAGAAAAGTACGGAAGCCGGTTTTATCGATTATAACAGGGCAGGTGTTCCTTTAATGGAAATTGTATCAGGACCGGATATGAAATCAGCTGAAGAGGCCGCTGAATATTTAAAAAGATTAATATTTGTTTTGAGATATCTGGAGGTTTGTGACGTCAAGATGGAAGAGGGGAGCATTAGATGTGATGTGAATATATCAGTTCATGAAAAAGGCGCGGATGAACCCGGTACCCGGGTCGAAATAAAAAATTTAAATTCTGTTCGCCATATGATAAGAGCCATTGAATTTGAGCGTCAGAGACAAGCTGTGATTATTAACTCCGGTGGAACAATTTATCAGGAAACGCGTCTTTGGGATGAAAAAAAACAGGCGACTGTATTAATGAGAGGAAAAGAGTATTCAGGTGATTACAGGTATTTTCCAGAGCCTGATATCCCTGCTGTTAGGATAGATGGAAAATTGATAGACCGGATGAAAACAGAGATCCCTGAGCTTCCAAAGGAGAAGATCAGCCGGTTTGTCAGAGAGTATGGCGTTTCTTTAAATGATGCTGAAATTCTTACTGAATATCGTCAAATGGCTGATTATTTTGAAGAGGCGGTTTTGATTAATAATGATCCTGAAACTGTCTGTAAGTGGCTTCTTAATATAATAAGGAACAAGTTGAGTGATCCCGGAGATATTTGCAGTTTTCCGGTTAAGCCTGCTGATCTTTCTCAATTGCTTAGGATGGTTGATAATGGTACAATCAGCCTGAGAATCGCAAAATCTGTTTTTGAAGAGATGTTTAATTCCGGAAAGAAAGCTAAAGAGATCGTGTCACAGAAAGACCTGATTCAAATAGTAGATAAAGATAAAATAGGCATTATAATACAGGCTGTTATGGATGAAAACAGGAAATTGGTTGAAGCTTATCGGGGCGGGAAGAATAATCTTTACAGCTATTTTGTTGGTCAGATAATGAAAAAAACTGGTGGAAAGGCAAGTCCTGACGTGATCGGAAAAATTCTGAATAAGAGGCTTTTAAATGGTTAATTTTAAATCAATTGCGTGGGAAGATGACTTAATAAAAATTCTTGATCAGACCAGACTTCCGGAAGAGGAGGTCTATCTTGAATGCCGTGATCTGGAGTCTGTGGTAGCTGCTATAGAAAGACTTTCAGTTCGCGGTGCGCCTGTAATAGGGGTTGTTGCTGCAATGGCTCTTGCTTATGAGTCACAGAAAACAGAAGACAGCAGTTATGATTCGTTTCTGAGCAAATTTAGTGAGAGGTGTGACCGTTTAAATAAAACCAGGCCTACTGCGGCCAACCTGGGCTGGGCGCTTAAAAGAATGATGAAAATGGTTCTTGACGCAAAGAATATTGCTGTTTCGGACATTAAAGCATTGCTGAAAAAAGAAGCTGAAATCATATTAAATGAAGATATTCAAACAAATCGCTCAATGGGTATGTTAGGGCAGGAGGTATTGCCGGTTTCAGGGACAGTGATGACGATATGTAATACCGGTTCCCTGGCAACAGCTGGATATGGTACAGCTCTTGGTGTTATAAGGGCTGCAGTTGAAAGAAATAAAGAGCTTTTGGTGGTTCCATGCGAAACCCGCCCTCTTTTACAGGGTGCCCGTCTGACCTGCTGGGAATTGAAGAAGGACGGGATCCCCTTTGTCTTAATCACAGACAGTATGGCGGGTCCTTATATGAAAGAAAAGGGTGTTGATGTTGTCATTACCGGTGCAGACCGTGTTGCCGCAAATGGTGATTGTGCAAACAAGATCGGGACATATTCTCTTTCGATCCTTGCAAAAGAGCACAATGTTCCTTTTTATATTGCAGCTCCGATATCGACAATAGATGTTACAGCTGAAACAGGAGATAATATACCAATCGAAGAACGCTTAAGTGATGAAATTACGCAGATAATGGGAAAAACGATTGCGCCTGACGGTATAGACGTATGGAATCCTTCTTTTGATGTCGTGCCTGCTAAGAACATTGCCGGTATTATTACTGAAAAGGGCATAATCAGACCTCCATTTAAAGAGGGAATAAAAAAGATTGTATCTAATTAGATATTAGATATAATTAGAAATTGTACTAAATTTAAGAGAGTCATTTGTCGATTAATTAACCGGGGGAATTTACATGGAAAAAGTAGAAAAAATATGGCTGGACGGTAAACTTGTTGACTGGGATGATGCGAATGTTCACGTGCTGACACACTGTCTCCATTATGGGCTGGGGGTTTTTGAGGGGATCAGATGTTATAAATGTGAAGATGGCCGGTCAGCGGTTCTTAAGTTAAATGAACATGTGGACCGCCTTTTTGCTTCTGCAAAGGTCGGCTTTATTACAATTCCTTTTACCCATGAAGAACTTTGTGACGCAATAATTGAAATATTAAAGGTAAACAAACTGGAAGAGGGCTATATTCGCCCAATCGCTTTTATCGGTGACGGTGAGATGGGACTTTTTGTTAAGGAGCCCAATATCCGTGTAAGCATTGCCTGCTGGCCCTGGGGGGCTTATCTTGGTGATCACGGCCTTGAACATGGTATCAGGGCTAAAATATCATCGTTTACCCGTCATCATGTAAATGTCGGCATGACCAAGGCAAAAATATCAGGAAACTATGTTAATTCTATTCTTGCCAAACGGGAAGTTGTTATGGCGGGCTATGATGAGGCGATCTTACTCGATGCCGAGGGCTATGTCTCAGAGGCAAGTGGTGAAAATATCTTTATCGTAAGGGACGGCGTGGTTAAGACAACACCGCCCACATCCATTTTAAAGGGGTTTACCAGAGATGGTATTATTGAGATCTCAAAAGATAATAATATCGAGGTTGTTGAGCAGCGTTTTACCAGAGATGAACTTTATATGGCTGATGAGTGCTTTTTTACCGGAACAGCAGCAGAAATAACCCCGGTAAGGGAGGTGGATGACAGACAGATCGGTAATGGGAAACCGGGTCCGGTGACAAAAAAGGTTCAGTCGATATATTTTGATGCAATTAAGGGGAAAGTTGATAAATATAAGTCCTGGCTGACATATCTGTAGGCCCTTATATTTATATATGATATTACAGGGCCCTTATCGGGCCCTTTTTGTTTTTAATTATCACCTATTCTTGAAAATTAAGTTTTATGTAGGGCATGAATGTTCGTTCTTATTTTTAAGCAAAGGGAAGCAGCGTTTCTATCGTTAAACCTGAACTGTTTTATTTTGATATTTTTTTAAGTCTCATTTTATTTTTATCAATAAAGGAGATCGTATGACAGATATTTTAAAGACCCAAAAAAAAATTCTTAGAAAAAAAACACTTAAAAAAAGAGATTCTTTACCTTCTAATGAGCGTTATCAAAAAAGTACTGAAATTGTATCCGGGTTTTTAAAATTAGCTGAAAACATTAAGTTTAAAAGCGTATTTACATACGTATCCTTCAGGAGTGAGGTTGGTACTCACCGAATGATCATTTCATTATTAGAGCAGGGTAAACTTGTTTCGGTACCTTTTACTGATCTCAATAAAAAGAGCATCATCCCTTCTATGATAAAATCATTCAAAGATGACCTGGTTCCGGGCGGCCTTGGTATTTTAGAACCGGATCCCGAAAAGATCATTCCTGTGCCTGTTGATGAAATAGATATCATTGTCATACCCGGAGCTGTTTTTAGTGAGAAAGGGTGTAGGATCGGATATGGCGGTGGATTTTATGACAGGTTTTTGAAGAAAAACAGCTTAAAATCATATGCGCTTGCATTTGAATTTCAGATTGTTGATGAAGTTCCCTTTGATCCGGAACTGGATATGAAAGTTGATTATATTGTAACTGATAAACGGGTTGTCAAATGCCATTAAAATCAGGATTAAAATGATATAAATGAGTAGTTAGTTTGATAAATATTTCTTGATTTTAAAAAGTTCAGATGTTACAATTCGTAGTTGTTTTAAACGATATAAAAGACAGCTGAAAAATACAAAATAGGCTTATAAAAACTAACGAAATTTTTATTTAATATATTAGAGGAGATATTTATGCATATAGTTGTTTGTGTGAAAATGGTTCCCGATACGACACAGGTAAAAATCGATCCGGAAACCAATACATTAATACGTGAGGGTGTGCCTTTTATTACCAACCCCTATGACACAAATGCTGTTGAAGAGGCGATCAGATTCAAGGATAAATATGGTGCCTTTATAACAGCGGTATCCATGGGACCGCCTGCAGCAGAAAGTGTGTTAAAGAAGGCAGCTTCAATTGGTGCGGATGAGTGTATATTGTTAAGTGACAGAGCTTTTGGTGGTGCTGATACTCTGGCAACCAGTACAGTTCTGGGACTGGCAATAAAAAAGATACATGAAAAACGTCCGGTTGATATTGTTCTGTGCGGAAAGCAGACCATTGACGGTGATACCGCTCAGGTAGGGCCTGGTATTGCCAGAAGGATGGAATCTACTCAGCTGACTCTTGTTGACGAGATCATATCCGTTGATGAAGAGAATAATACCATAAGAGTCCGCCGTAAACTCGAAGCATATCATGAAATCATTGATGCTAAAATGCCGGTGATGATAACTGTTGAAAGAGAGATCAATACTCCCCGTTATCCAACTGTGCCTGGCCGGCTTGATGCAGATGAAACAAAGGTACTGGTTTGGGATAACAATTTCCTTAAGCTTGATCCGTCGACAATCGGCCTTATGGGTTCACCGACTCAGGTTCGTAGAATATTTGCTCCAGAAAGAGAGCAGGGTGAGGTGATCTCAGGTGAAGGCGCACAGGCTCAGGTTGCTGTGGATACAGCATTCAAGAAGCTGACTGAGTGGGATATTGTAAAAGCAAATTAATAAAATGTGAATTTCATTTTTTTGGAGGATAAATGGAGCAGAAGCCTAAAAAGAAAAAGAAACCAAGAGGTAAGGCCCGAGCCATAGAAGGTAAATGTATCGCATGTGGCGCGCGTTGTCAGATGTCCTGTCCGGTTGATGCGATTGAGATGAACGACAAGGAAGAGCCTGTAATCCTCGAAGCTAAGTGTATCGGCTGCAAGAAGTGTGTTAAGCAGTGTCCTGCAGAAGCCATCGAGATCTTTTTTACGCCCGAAGAGGAAGCGCTTTTAAAAGAGATTGAAGCCGAAGGCGGTACGGCAGAAGAAGCCGATATAGAAGAAGACGATGCAGCCGGTGATGACGGTGCAGAAGCAAACATAGCGCTTTGGAATAATGTGTGGGTTTATGTTGAGCAGTTTGAAGGAAAAGCGCATGTCGTCTCATGGGAACTGCTGGGTAAAGGCAGAATCCTTGCAGATGATCTGGGTGTTGAACTTGCGGCATTTGTGCTGGGTGATAATGTGAAGCATCTTGCAGACGAAGCTTTTGCTTATGGAGCGGATAAAGTATATGTCATGGACGATCCAATCCTGAACCAGTACCGCACAAATTCATATCTTCACGGCACGGTAGAACTCGTCAATAAATATAAGCCTGAGATCGTTTTAATGGGCGCAACCGGACTCGGTAGAGATTTAGCCGGTGCTGTGGCGACAGACCTTAAAACCGGCCTGACAGCCGACTGTACACAGCTGAATATTGACAAAAAGATGCGTATTCTCGAGCAGACCCGTCCCGCATTTGGCGGTAATATCATGGCAACGATCCTGACTGAGACAAGAAGACCTCAGATGGCGTCTGTTCGTCCCCATGTTATGCCGATGCCTGAACCTGCAGAAGGTAGAAAAGGCGAGCTGATTGAAGAGCCTTTTACCCTGACAGAAGATCAGATACCTTCAAAGATTGTAGAGATCATTAAGGCTGCACAGGATACATCAGTAAATATATCCGGTGCGAGTATTTTGGTCGCAGGTGGCCGAGGCATGCAGACTAAGGAGAATTTTGAAAAGCTGCAGCAAATAGCAGATCAAATCGGCGGTGTGGTGGCCGGTTCGAGATGTGCTTTTGATGAAGGCTGGATTGACCATCCAAAACAGGTCGGTCAGACCGGTAAGACCGTCCGTCCAAAGTTATATATTGCCTGCGGTATTTCAGGTGCGATACAGCACCTGGTTGGAATGCAGGATGCAGACTATATAATAGCAATTAATTCTGATAAGACAGCACCAATATTTGAGGTTGCAGATCTTGGTATTGTTGGGGATGTCATGGAGATTATTCCGGCCCTGTCAGAGAAACTAAAGCAAACAAATGCTAAACCTGTCGAGTAAAATAAGAAAGGAGTAGCCTTGAGTCCTATAGAAAATATACTATTTGTAATTATCTTCACAGGCGCAATTGCATTTTTCCTTAAAAATGTATTCCGGCTGGTGGCAACAGTTTGCCTTGGCCGTCCTGAAAATAGATTTGATAATCTCTGGTCCCGTTTTGGAGCAATGCTTGCCTACGGGTTCGGCCAGCTTAGAGTCATAAAAGAGAAGTTTGGGTATAACCATTTACTGCTGTTCTGGGGGTTCATGACACTTGTTCTCGTGAATTTTGAGTTCCTGCTTGCTGGTATTTTCCCAAAGTTCAGTCTTGACTTTCTCTGGAGTCCGCTTTACCCGCTATTGATGTTTGCAGCGGATATAATGTCTTTAGCCGTTTTAGGTTGTGTTGTTGTCGCAGTTGTTAGAAAAACATTTTTTAGACCTGCACACATTGATCCAACTGCTGACGCTTACTTTATCCTGGCCCTTGTTGCTGGTCTGATGATCGCATATTTTGGTATGAGCGCATGTGAAGCCAAACTGGCTGAGCTTGAGACTGCATCAACGATGCCTGTATCATGGATGCCGATAACCAGCATGTTATCTGCATTTGTAGCAGATGGTGCACACACCTGGGCGCGTATCTGGTGGTGGCTGCATGCGATAATTCTTCTGTTTTTTATGAATTATCTGCCTTACAGCAAACATCTTCACGTCTTAACTGCCATACCTAACTGTTTCTTTAGAAGTAAAGAGCTTGTCTCAACCGTACCCAGACTCCCGTTTAAGAGAGGTGAGGATTTTGGTATTTCAAAGATCGTTCAGTTTAGATGGAGTGATCTGCTTGACTTTATGGCATGTACAGAATGTGGCCGCTGTCAGGCGGCCTGTCCTGCTTCAAATACGGATAAAGCCTTAAATCCGAAAGAAATGGTCCATCAGGGTAAGGTTAATCTTTTTACTAACTCAAAAAGCATTTTTGCCAACCGTCCTGCGGACATGATCGCACAGGCCCCGAGGGCATGTACCATGGCTCAGAAGCTGATCAACGGAAGTGATGAGTCTATTTCCAAAGAAGCGATCTGGGACTGCACAACATGCGGTGCCTGTATGCAGGTTTGCCCTGTTTTTATAGAACACGCGCCAAAGATCGTTCAGATGCGTCAGCATCTGGTTATGGAAAAAACAGATTTCCCGGAAGAGCTTATCCTGCTTTTTGAAAACTCGGAACAGCGCTCAAATCCATGGGGCATTGCACCCACTGACAGGATTAAATGGGCTGTTGACCTCGAAGTCCCTGTTCTTTCTGATGAAGTAAAAGCAGAATATCTTTTTTATGTGGGTTGTGCAGGCGCTTTTGATTCACGCGCACGTAAGATAACAGTCGCCATGACTGAGATATTAAATGCGTCAGGTATTTCCTGGGGAGTTCTTGGAACAGAGGAACTCTGCTGCGGTGATTCACTCCGTAGGCTTGGAAATGAATATGTCTTTGAAGTAATGGCAAAGAAGAATATTGAGGTGATTAAAAAACATGGTATTAAGAAAATCATCACAATATGTCCGCATTGTTATACGACTTTAAAGAATGATTATAAACAGTTTGATGCTGATTTCGAGGTGATTCATCATACGGATCTGATTAATGACTTTATTAAACAGGCTAAGATCAAACCGAAATCAACACTGATCGGTAAAACCGTATTCCATGATTCATGTTATCTTGGCAGGTATAATAATATTTATGATCAGCCAAGAGAGATCCTTAAATCATGTGCCGGTGGAAAAGCGCCGGTTGAGATGGAACGTTCTAGAGAGAACAGCTTTTGCTGTGGTGCAGGCGGCGGTCGTATGTGGATGGAAGAGTCCGGCGATAAGAAAATCTATCTTGAACGGACAAAAGAGGCTATCCGTCTTCATCCTGAAACTATCGCGGTTTCATGTCCTTACTGTATGACCATGTTTGAAGATGGTATTAAGGATGCAAAAGCATCTGGTACTGTGGTTATTAAGGATATAGCTGAGATTGTGGCAGAATCCTTAAAATAATTTTAATATATAAAAGCGGAAGCCATCTAAGATGACTTCCGCTTTTTTTTTGGGAAATTATTTGACTGTTAAACTAAAATTTAATGCTCAATTTAATTAATGATTTTTTAAATATAACTTATGTTTCTAAAATAAACCCGGAGGATGTTCAGCTGGGGATATTACCCGCTTCTTTCTGCAGGTCAAATCTGGTTGTTCCTGTAAAGGATGATACCGGCAGCTTATGTTTTGTCATGAGTAACCCTTTTGTTCCCGGAATACTTGAGAATTTGAAAAAGAATCTTCAGCCGGACCAGGAGTTCCGTATATTGATGACAAAGCCCGATAATGTATGGGAACTTTCATTAAATCCTTCCAGTGTGCCGGGAAGACATCTCTGATAGGAACACTCTAAAGCTTAATAATTGAAATTCACTACTTTTGTTGCGGTATTATCAGGGCGGGTTTTGGGTTCTGCTGTGATCATTTTATCAATAACCTCTGATATCAGGATTGTGTCAGTGTCAGAGTAGCTTATAAAACGGGGTCTTAATGTGTGTGCTTTTGCCAGAGTTTCGGGTTTTCTGTCGGGAAGTACAAGTATTATCTTATTATTGACAAGATGTTCTTTAATAGAGATAAGTTTCTGAAATGTCTTTTCGTTGATTATAAAGAGTACAACAACAGTACTTTCCCGATGAGGATTACAAAGCCGTACGGTCAGGTCATCAATTGTCCGGTATATCTCAAGACCGTTTATTATAGTAAAATCATCGATGAGGCTGTTTAGCTGTTTATTTCCTTCATCATTCTTTGGGGCAAAGAATATGATTTCCATCCCTGATTACTCCTGAATACTAAACAATTTTATACACTTATCTTAATACCATTCAAAAGTTATGCCAAATATAACGAGTTTTTCAAATATTAAATATAACTGTTAATTCAGATAGTTAGGATTGCTGTGGGGTCTAGATACTGATAAGAGCGATTTTTTTTGTCTTGATATTCAAGATATGTCTTGAAATGCAATAATTTTGTATTGTGTTTTAATAAAGGCTAACAATTTGGAGAAGATTTATTTTTTACAATTCATCTAATCCTGAAAGCTATTCCAGCTTCTTAAGATAAATATTTAACCTATTTTGAGATATGCAGCAGGTGTATTTAACCGTGTAAACAGGGCTTGAATTTTCAGGATCTCTTTAAGGGCGCGCGTGCAATAATCGTCAGCGCTTTGAGATATCGTACTTTTTAAGGAGGGCATAAAGACGCGGTCTGGAAAGACCTGATAAATGGCAGACACTTTTAATATCATTATTTTCGTTTGTCATCAGTTCCTGAAGGTATTTTTTTTCAATGCCGGCTATGGCGGCATTTCTGACCTGCTGCAGGGTCTGTATTTTTTTTGATGATTTGGTGCTCACCTGGGGAGCGGGTTTATTTTGTGAGGGTTTGTTCACAGAGGCCCTTGCAAGTTTGATGCGTATATGAGGCGGAAGGTGGCTTGGATAAAGGGTAGGGTCATCCTGTGCCGCTGAAATCGCCCACTCAATCGTATTGATAAATTCTCTTACATTTCCCGGCCAGTCATAACCGCTAAGTACTTCCATAAATTCAGGAGAAAAACCTTTTGATTCAATCTTGTACCTTTCGCATAACATGGAAATATAATGTACGATCAGGTCTTTAATATCTTCTTTATGCAGTCTTAAAGGTGGAAGTTCTATGGTTATGGACTGCAGGCGAAAAAGAAGATCACTTCTAAACTGGCCGGTTTTTGAAAGATGATTCAGGCTTTTATTGGATGCCGCAAGTACTCTAAAATCACTTAGTATCTCAGTTTTAGATCCTATGGGTCGGAAACGATGCTCCTGGAGTACACGTAAAAATGATTTTTGAAGGTTAAGTGGAAGTTCTCCAATTTCATCAAGAAAAAGAGTTCCTCCGCCTGCCTGTTGGATCAGGCCTTCCATATCTTTATCCGCACCGGTAAAGGCGCCTTTTTTATAACCAAAGAGAGAGCTTTCAACCAGGTTTTCAGGCAGTGATGCACAGTCGACGATTACAAAATTGGCTTTTGAACGGGAGCTGTTTTCATGGATGGCCCATGCGATCAGTTCCTTACCGGTTCCTGTTTCACCGGTTATAAATACAGGCGTATGGGTTGATGCGGCATGTGCTATAGAATCCATACATGTCTGCATCAGAGGACTGTTGCCAATGATCGCATCCCGTTTTAATGAGAGCAGCGGCTTTCGCTGGTTTTTTTCTTCTCTAAACTTCAGGGCCCTTATTAAAGTCAGACTCATCTTGTCAATTGAAGAGGGTTTTTCAATATAATCCCATGCCCCGTTCCGGATAGCGAGTTCGGCATCGTCAGGATCTCCCTCCGCAGTTATGATGATTACTTCAGGAGTGGAATTGGTACTTCTGATTTCTTTTAGCATGTCAAGGCCATTCCCGTCAGGAAGCCTGACATCGAGAAAAACGGCGTCATATGAATTCTTCTTAAAGGCATCCAGGCCTTCTTTATATGAGTAGGCACAATCTGCTTCATGGTCCATGCGGGTGACTATTTTTAAAAGCATGTCCCCCATCATTTTGTCATCGTCGATTATGAGTATATTTGCCATATGTAGTATTTGTTAGATGTATATCTAAATAGTAAAATTGTTAATTATTTTCTTTATAATTTAACAGATATGAAATATATAACAAACAGATTTGAAAAACACAAACTCATATTAAAAAAACTTTGTTTACCTCGGCTTGATAATCTGAAGTTATTTATATGATCAGAATTTAGAATGGCGGCTTTAGGTTCTTATCGTTAACAGCAATAATTTGTTATCTAAAAGCAAATAGAGTCCATTTATAGCTAAAAAGCCATTACCCAAAATAATAGGTAATGGCTTTCGATATATATAGTATTAGACTTTTGAAAAATTTGTTTATTTATAGCGATTATGAGAAACAAAGTTTTCCAGGATTAAGTATATTATTAGGATCAGTTTCTTTTTTAAGCTTTTTTAACATCTGTACATAATCTGATGCTCTTGAATACATCATATCTGCCCAGGGACCATAGGGCCTGTCAAAGTAGGCGCCATTATTGATGAGTTCTGAGGATGCTTTAAGCCAAAGAGATTCAACTTCTTTTCGTTCACTGCTTTCATCAGCTGAAGTGCAGTGGAGATCAAATTCGCAATGTATTGCCCTGGCTCTTTCCATTGGAAGAAGATATATTCCGATATCTGAGACAGCATAATTGCTGCTGATTGCCAGAGCGTTAATTTTTTCTTCAAGTCCAGCGATTTTGTTTAAAGGGGCTTTGAAACAAAGGCTTTGTACAGAACCCTTGTAATTAAATTTTTTCAGAATTTTAAATGGTTTATTTATCTCATTCATCATAATGTTTTCAGCACCGGGAATATTTGGAAGTGTTTCGAGCAGCTCAATATTCATGTCATCACATATTTCTTTTAAAGCTTCTGACTCATAGGCTATTTTTTCTTCCGGTCTTCTTAAGTGGCCGTTAAGACAGATAATCATTGTATACTGGGGAAGATCTTTCTGTATCTCTTTAAACTCTTCAGTTGCAACAGGCGCTGCAGGTAATGTTTCAGGTATGTCCCAGGCATCAGTGAGAAGTGACGCAAAATTAAACTTGTTCAAAAGCAGACACTCATTACCGATTTCTTTGCGCTGAATTCTTCTGATCGGCTCTATCGCTTCTGCGAGTGAATTAAATGGGATGAAAAATATCTTTCTCATCTTTTGAATCGGCTCGACCTGGATAACCATTTTGGTCATAATGCCCATTGTGCCCTGAGCAGCGGTAAACATCCGGTATATTCTGTTTCTGATGGGACCTGCAGGTGAGCCGGGATCGCCGCCTGAAGCCCAGTTACCGGTCTTAAATATTTCACCGTTTGCCAGAACCACTTCAGTATCCATTAAAATTGTGTTTCCGGTCTCAAAGTTTGCTGCTGCCAGTACCGGATCACGTTCAAGATAACTGGTGAGCGCTGATCTTTCAGGGGGGGCACCAAATGGGATCATCGCACGAAAACCTTCTTTTTCAAGGTATGTCTGGAGCTCTGCAAAAGTTACCCCGGGTTCGATCTGTACATGCCAGTTATCTTTATCAAGATTTGATATTTTTTTCATTTTTGACATATCTATCATTATTCCGCCCTGATCCGGGATCGTTGCGCCGTGGAGATTCATGCCGGAACTGTAAGGTATCACAGGTGTGGCACTCTCGTTTGCGAGTTTTATGACGTCCTGAATCTGAGAGCTGTTTTCAACAATAACAGCGTAGTCAGGCATTCTTGCTGATGTAAAACTCTGATCCTGTGAATAGCTTTTTAGTGTTTTTTTATCATCAACTACTTTATATTTGCCGACAATTTTTTCTAAATCGCTTGTTTGAACTGCCATTGGCTTTCCTTTATTTTTAGTTTATTAATGTTTTTTTAACTTATCTTTCAATCGGATCAAGGCCGTGCATCTGACGGAGTTTGTTCAGCCCTGCTGCTCCTGCTTCAGGGAAGTTGTCATATTCTTCTTTGCTGAATATCTGGCGGCCCGGTGCGCAGATTCCGTTGGGATCAAAGATGTCCCGTATTTTTCTGAAAAGAAGATGTGCGTTCGGCCCGACCTCAGGCATGAATGAAGTCACCGGTTCAATTGATACACCGAGACCGTTGGCACCCGGGCCAAAACCGTCTGCAATTGTGTTTACGATGCCGCAGGCAACTAGGGCTGCGCCTTTTTCCAAAAGCTCAGGTTTGGTCTGATCCGGATAAACATCTGCTTCTGTGAGCCAGTAGCGTCCGCTGTGATTGCTGGAATATAGAAAAGGTGTGTCCTCTATACCGCCTCGGTCTGTTATATAGGTCTCGCCGAAAGTATCGATCGCCTTTGACCATACTTCCCTGGTTTTTTTTGCAACCATATCAACAGGGCCACCAAGGATGTTTGAGCCGGTGTAAGAATGACGGTTCATCCTGTATCCGGTTACGTGGCGGATACAGTCAAGGTTCCAGGGTGCCAGAGCTTTATAGACTTCAGGTTTGTAATCTTCTGAAATAAATTTACCGCCTGTTTCTGCAATAATATCTCTTACAACATTTTCTTCATAGTCTATCTGTTTTTCAGATACAAATCCGCCGATGATGACATAGAGATTGTAAGCCGGAAAAAATTTATTTTTAACCCTGTCCAGGGTCATGTCCTGAGTCTGTGAGCAGTAATACGCATTATAAACGCCTGTTGCATTTAAGCCCGCGCATATGCCTGCCTGACCGATTTCTCTAAGTGCTTTCAGCTCAGAATCAAAATCTTCAAATTCAACCCAGAGGAGTTTATGCCGCTGAGGAAAGTCTGCTGTATCATATTTCGGATCCTGATAGGTTTTTATCGAAGGTCTGCCCGCCGGCGGTTCCGGGAGTTCTTCTCCGCCCGGCCAGGGGTGGAGTTTTACCACGACTTCAGTAATGATACCGGTTGTTCCTCCGCTTCCCCTTACCAGGGAGTATAGATCCGGTCCGGGTCCGTATTCCCAGAATGTATCCATGCCTGCAACCGCATCAGAACCGGTTATGATTATATCACCCTCAGGGGTGACGACTTTAATGCTTATTATATTTCGTGAAAGGGTACCGTATTTATGATCTGTCTGCCATACCCCTGCAAAAGCGCTCTGGGATGAGATCTTACACAGTGTGGTGGCCAGAGGGGTTCCGCCGTTCCAGAGTCCCTTTTTCATGGTATCCGCCTGAACTTGTGCATAGTCTGTAAAAGCCTGTACTCTGGCTGTCATGTTGTCTTCGTCGACTTCCAGTACCCTGTTCATGCGGCTTACATGGACGCACACGGTGGGGTCAGGCGTTGTGGGGCCGTTGAATGTAATCATTCCGTTTGTAAAGGGGATGACTTTGGTCTTATGACGGTTGCATACCCGCATAATGGCCTGTATTTCCTCTGTTGTTCCAGGCAGGATGATACAGGCAGGGATATTACTCGGGTCTTTTGCATGTTTTTTAAGTGCGCCGCCTGAGTCAACAGAGAATTTGCTGTAACATTCTACAACAGCCCTGTCCTGTGAGATATATTCCTCTCCGACGATGTCTTCCAGAGCTTTATATACTTCAGGGGGTAGTTTGCTTGGGATACTTTTTTCGATCTTTTTTTCAGCCATTTTTACTCCTTTTCAGAAAGACTTTTTAATGTGAAAAAGGTTGGGAGTTTGCAGGTTTACAGATATAATAAATTCTATCAGTCAATTAAAAAAGATACTTTAACTTCTGTTATATGTCAAGGAAAATGAAATTATAAAAGGGGGTTGAACGGCTTTATTAAAAGGATATTGATAGCTGATATTTTTTTAAGTACTTGCTGATCGGGAGTGTGTCGCGACGACCGCACCTGAGTGAGGAGTCATGTGGCATGTATCTGAAAAATCAAGCTTGTCGGAAGATGCTGATAAAGTTTTGTTTTTTTTAATAAGGTTTGATTCTTCTGATTAGTTAAGTTATTTAAAAATAATAGTACTTGAAATAAGTGTGAGATATGTATAGCTTATAATATAAGTTATACATATTAAACTTTGAAGCGTCTTTTAAAATATTAATGACTTCTTTTTAAACAGGAGATGTTTTGGAGGTTTTTGTTGCCAGACAGCCGATTTTCGACCTTAAAAAGAATGTTGTTGCCTACGAGCTTCTTTTCAGGTCAGGGCTGGATAATTTTTATGATACTGAACTGGACGGCGATAAAGCTACTGCAAAACTGATTACAAACAGTTTTCTTCTTATCGGCCTTGATAACATAACGAAGCGGAAAAAAGCATTTATTAATTTTACCAAACAGCATATTTTAAGCAGGGCGCCCTCTGTTATACCCAACGATCTTATCTCAATTGAAATCCTTGAAGATGTTATACCTGACCAGGATGTTGTAACGGCCGTGATATTCCCGGAATGAAATTTAATCATTTAAGGATGTTAAGTGAGATCAATCGCCCGGAAGTTGAGTTTGACAGACTTGAAGATATTATCAAGCATGATGTTGCCCTGACCTACAAACTTTTAAAATTTATAAATTCAGCATATTTCAGGTTTAGTATGAAGGTCGAGTCAATAAAACATTCTTTTGCTCTGCTGGGTGTGAAAGAGATACAAGAAATGGGCATCGATCATAGCTTTAAGTGCTATCGGGGATGACAAGCCCCAGGAGGTGATCAGTTTATCTTTAGTCCGGGCAAAGTTTTGTGAATTTCCGGCAACTGATATTGGAAAGAAAAACATTGAGCCCGATTATTTTATGACGGGTCTTTTTTATTAATTGATGCTCTGATAGACTGGCCGATGGAGGAGGTGTTAAACGAGCTTCCTCTTTCTGATGATGTTAAAAATGCACTCCTCGGGCAAAAAAATTCCTTCTATGATATTTATAATCTTGTTGTTGCCTATGAAAAGGGTGAGTGGGAAACAGTTACTGAGTATTCAGAAAAAACAGGTGTGAATGAAGCTGTATTGCCTACATATTATTTTACTTCAACAAAATGGGCCAACGTTAATTTTTCATGATATTCTCCGCACCGGGCGGAAAGCTTCCAGATGGTAAAAATATAAAATTGTTGTGAT
Organism: uncultured Thermodesulfobacteriota bacterium; assembly: GCA_964387595.1. Taxonomy (GTDB): domain Bacteria; phylum Desulfobacterota; class WTBG01; order CAIYCZ01; family CAIRTM01; genus JAHEEI01. Next base: position 36,581 of record CAYLYF010000008.1, read on the forward strand.
CAGAAGTCTGCGGATTTATCATGTCCCCATTTTTTTTATTTAAAAACCGGAGGAATAGATGCTGAACAGGTATTTTAGGCTTGATGAACTGGGGACAAATGTCAGGCAGGAGACTGTTGCCGGAATAACAACTTTTGTAACCATGGCATACATTATTGTTGTGAATCCAAAGATCCTGGAGGTTGCGGGCATACCCTTCGGTCCATCTATGGTTGCAACGATTATCAGTGCTTTTTTTGGAACCATGCTGATGGGCGTTTATGCAAAGAGACCTTTTGCCATAGCACCGTATATGGGAGAGAATGCTTTTGTGGCCTTTACAGTGGTAAAAGTACTGGGTTATAGCTGGCAGACCGCAATTGGTGCGATATTTTTAGGCGGTGTTTTATTTACGCTGCTGACTATTTTTAAGATCAGAATCTGGCTGACCGATCAGATTCCTGAATGTCTGAAAGTCAGTTTCGCGGTTGGGATCGGGTTTTTTCTGGCCTTTATCGGGCTTAATGAGGCCGGTATTGTTGTTCTCGGGTCACAGGGTGCGCCGGTTCATGTGGGTAATCTGGGTCAGACAAGTGTTCTTCTTTCTATCTTCTGTTTTATTTTAATTCTTTTTCTAATGACCAAAAAAGTCAGGGCTGCAATTCTGATCGGAATAATTTTCACAACTTTTCTTGCCATGATTACGAAGGTTACCCCCTTTCCTCAGGCATGGGTCAGTGCGCCTCCGGACATATCCCCTATATTTTTACAGCTTGATATCGCAGGTGCTTTTAAATGGAGTTTCTTTTCGGTGATTCTTACGGTATTTGTGATGGATTTTGTTGATACTATGGGAACAATTATTGGTGTTTCCTATAAAGCTGGGCTTCTTGATGAAAAGGGCCGGCTGCCGGAAATAGAAAAGCCCATGCTTTGTGACGCGCTTGCAACAATTGTCGGATCTTTGCTGGGTACAACGACTACCGGTACATTTCTTGAATCCGCTGCAGGTATTGAAGCCGGAGGACGTTCCGGCCTCACCGCAGTTGTTACCGCGCTTTTATTTTTGATGGCACTCTTTTTTGCGCCTTTTTTTAGTATCATCCCTCCCTGTGCTTACGGGCCCGCGCTAATCGTTGTCGGACTTTTAATGGTGTCCACAATTGCGAAAGCAAAGCTTGATGATTTTACTGAGGCTGTGCCTGTATTTTCTGTGGTTGCGCTTATGAGCTTTACCTATAACCTTGGTTTTGGAATGACATCCGGATTTGTGCTTTATCCGTTAATGAAAATTTTTGCGGGAAGGACAAAAGAGGTTCCGGCCGGATTATGGGTCCTTGCCGTACTTTCCCTGTGCTTTTTTGTTTTCTATCCTTATTAATTACAGGTTTAAACCGCAACTCTTGTTTAAAAAGGGTTCCAGGGGTCGAGTGAAAAGCAAATTACAGGGTTATAATAAACACATTGTAGTTATAAATATCTTCTCTGTTTGTATGGTTGAAGGGTTTAAGCTACGGGGTTAACCCGAAAGACGTCAAACTCTTCTTCTGTATTTTTAAATTATCAGTTGTTAGTTTCCCTTGACTCCTGGAATTCTAGGATCCCCATTTCTTAATCTGCTTCGAACTGGTAGATGAAAGTAGAAATGAGAGTCAGTTTTGAAAGTTTTAATTTTTCCGGAAAAGGATTAAAAGGGCTGGCATTTTCAACAGCACTTATTGATCCCCGGTCAAGAATGTCGTGACCTGAAGGATGAATGATCTTAATATCAAGCAGTCTACCCTTGCTGTTCAGTGAAAAACAGAGGGTTAACTCTCCCTCGATCTTATTTTTTTTGGCAATTGCCGGATATTGCCAGGCAGTGTTTATCTTCTGCTTCAGGTGAGTCAGATACGAGGTGTATTTTGCATCTCTGGTATTAAGAGATATCGTTGCCTCTCTCTTAAGGGTAGATTTGTCTTTAACGGACTTTTTTAACTTATGAGGCTTTACTTTTGTTTTTGTCTTTGTCTTAACCTTTTGTTTAATATCTGTTTTAATTTTTGGAGATATTTTTTCAAGTATTTCAGGTTTTCTCTTAACCAGGTCGACATTAAAAAATTTTGGATTTGGCGGGGCCTTTTTTTTGACGGTCATAGGCATAGCAATAAGAAAAGCCAGATGAATGACCGTTGATAATAGAAGAAAGGCCTTGAAGCGGTTCTTGTCCACTCGTAAGCTTGAGATGTTTGTGAGTTTTTTGAAGAACAATTTTATACCTGTTTTGTGGTTTTATAAATTATAAGCTTAATCGTTTCAAAATCAATCTAAAATATGCAGTTATCCTGATTCCCTCCGGGTAGAAGAGTGCCTCTTCGTATTCTTTTTAAATTATTGTGAATTTATTAAATAAAAGAGCCTGAAACATCAAGTTTCTTGACCATAATGTGATAAGATGATAAAAAATTACGTTGTGGAAGTGGGTTGTGTCTGGTGACACTCCTGGACTTCAAATCCAGTGGGAGGTGTTAATAGCGTCTCTGGTGGGTTCGATTCCCATGCACTTCCGCCACTTTCGAATGCGGGATTTGGAATGGCGAGTGTGGAATAAGTTTAATTTTATTTAAAAAAATAGAAAGCAGATCAATGGCAAAAGGAAAAATTTTTAGCGGTATCCAGCCCACCGGGACAATACATATCGGAAATTATATCGGTGCAATTAAAAACTGGGTAAAACTTACGGAAACCTATGACTGTGTGTTCAGCATTGTTGACTTTCATGCCATAACTATTGATTATGATGTGGAAAAATTTCAGAAGAGTATTATGAATGCTGCCCGTACTCTTATTGCCTGCGGTCTGGAACCTCAAAAATGCCGGCTTTTTGTCCAGTCAAGAGTCGTTGAACATACTGAACTTACCTGGATACTAAACTGCATCACGCCCCTGGGTGATCTTGAGAGAATGACCCAGTTTAAAGATAAATCAAAACAGCACCGTGAAAATATAAATGTGGGACTGCTTGATTATCCTGTTTTGCAGGCAGCGGATATCATGTTGTACAAAGCAACAGCTGTACCGGTCGGTGAAGATCAAATTCAGCATATTGAGTTTACACGGAGAGTCGCCCGGCGGTTTAACACTAAATTCGGCAAGACCTTTCCTGAACCCAAGTGGTTGTTGTCATCCACTCCTAAGATTCTTGGACTTGATGGTAAAGCGAAGATGTCAAAAACCCTTAATAATGATATTGGTCTTTTAGAAAATCCCGATGATATCTGGGAAAAGCTGAGAACATCAGTTACGGATGAGAACAGAAAGCGTCTCAAGGATCCCGGTGATCCTGAGATTTGTAATCTTTATACCATGCATACTTCTTTTTCTCCTGAAGATGTTGTTTCCGATGTCGCTGCTCAGTGTAAGTCTGCTTCAAGGGGGTGTGTGGACTGTAAAAAGATACTTTTTGAAAATTTAATGAAAGCGCTCGAGCCGATTCAGAAAAAGGCTATGGAGCTTGAGAAAAGACCTGATGATGTTACTGATATTCTGAATGATGGGGCAGATAAGTGCAGTGAGACTGCAAAGGGTGTAATGGCGGAAGTCAGGCAAAAAATGAAGCTCTCCTGATTTTGCTTTAGAGCTGCTGGATGAAATGAATGTTGTTGATAAATCATTGCTTAAATTCATAATGAAGGAAAATGATGAAATTATTGCTATTGTAGTCGCTTCGATAAAAACAGCAAAGAAGAACAAATAAGAAATAATTCTGCAATCCCGGATCCAAAATCATAAATTGAATAAATATGTCTTTTTTTAATTTGCCGGTAAAATTGCTGATGATACGGACTTTATACTTATGTCAGATCGCGGTATGACTACCTCAAAACGGGATTCTTAATTGAAGAATACTGTTGTATTAATTATAAATTTTAACCGACTGGTTTCATGACTTTCTTTAAGTTATTAGTTAATATGAACCAGCGATCACATAATTAGAAACGAAAAATGGGATAAGTGCTGTTTGAAGGTTAAATTTGAAACCGGAGGAAGAGTAATGTTTAAGATTGTAAGACGTGAGGAAATGTCCCGGGGGAATGTCGTTTTAAATGAGATCGAGGCGCCGTTAATTGCAAAAAAGGCAAAGCCCGGACAGTTTGTTATTTTAAAAGCAAATGAGACAGGTGAAAGAATTCCCCTGACGATGGCTGATACCGATCCTGAGAAGGGGACCATAACGGTCATTTATATGGTTGTTGGCAAGTCAACTCTTATTTTTAAGCAGTTAAAGGTCGGAGAGGGATATCAGGATGTTATCGGTCCTTTGGGACAGGCCACCCATCTAGAAAAACTGGGGACTGTTGTTTGTGTTGGCGGAGGAACCGGGGTTGCGGTTCTTCATCCGATTACACGCGGACTGAAACAGGTTGGAAATAATGTTATCAGTATTATCGGAGCCAGGAATAAGGATCTTTTAATACTTGAAGAACAGATGAAAGCCGCATCCCATGAGCTGAAGGTGTGTACTGATGACGGTTCATACGGTCACCATGGTTTTGTCACAGATGTACTTAGGGATGTGCTTGAAAAAGAAGATGTGAAGCTTGTTGTGGGGATCGGTCCGGTTCCTATGATGAAATTTGTCTGTGAGGTAACGAAGGAAAAAAATGTCAAAACACTGGTGAGCCTTAACCCTATTATGATCGATGGTACCGGGATGTGCGGCGGCTGCCGGGTGACTGTGGGCGGTGAGACTAAATTTGCCTGTGTTGACGGGCCTGAATTTGACGGACATGAAGTTGATTTTGATGAACTGATGCTTAGACTTCAGGCATATGCTGAAGACGAAAAAAAAAGTTATGAAGAACATTTGTGTAATTTAAAAGGTTAGATCCTGCCTGTGGCAGCGGTCTTATAATGGAGACAATAAATGCCGGAAAAAAAAGTTAAAAAAGAAAAGATTCCCAGACAAAAAATGCCGGAACAGGCACCTTCAGTACGGGCAAAAAATTTTGATGAGGTTCCTCTGGGACAAAATGCAGAAACGGCTCAAAAAGAAGCCTCAAGATGCATCCAGTGTAAAAAACCGCTGTGTGTCGAAGGATGCCCGGTCAGTGTTGACATACCGGGATTTATTAAGCGGATAAAGGATGGGGACTTTACTGCTGCCATAAGTAAGATCTGGGAAAAAAACGGACTTCCCGCAGTATGCGGAAGAGTGTGCCCGCAGGAGATGCAGTGTGAGGGTAAATGTGTTCTGGGGAAAAAAGGTGATCCCGTTGCTATTGGAAATCTTGAAAGATTTGCCGCGGACTATGAAAGAAAAAACAAAAATGCGCCACCGCCGGTAAAAATGCAGCCAACCGGCAAAAGGGTCGCTGTGGTCGGTTCCGGTCCGTCCGGTCTTACGGTGGCATCTGACCTTATTCAAAAGGGGCACGAGGTCACAATTTTTGAAGCATTTCATAAGCCGGGAGGCGTGCTTGTTTACGGTATACCGGAATTCAGGCTGCCTAAAGAAATAGTTTTTTCAGAAGTTGCCGGTCTTGAAGAGATGGGTGTTAAACTCGAACGTAATTCTGTTGTGGGAAGGACCGTTTCTCTTGAAGAGCTTTTTGAAGAGGGATATGATGCTGTTTTTCTCGGGGTAGGTGCGGGCCTGCCTACATTTTTAAAGGTTCCCGGTGAAAACCTGATTGGGATAATGTCTGCAAATGAATATTTGACCCGCTCAAATTTGATGAAAGCCTATCTTTATCCAAAATATGATACGCCTGTTATTGTTGGTAAAAACGTAATCACACTCGGGGCGGGAAATGTTGCTATGGATTCAGCAAGAACCGCGCTTCGGCTTGGCGCGAAAAAATCACGTATTGTATACCGCCGCTCACGGCAGGAAGTTCCAGCAAGGGCGGCAGAGGTTCATCACGCAGAAGAAGAGGGGGTTGAATTTCATTTTTTAACCAGTCCGGTTAAGTTTAACGGTAATGAGAAGGGAAGGCTGACTTCAATGACCGGACTCAAGATGGAACTGGGTGAACCGGATGACTCCGGAAGGAGAAGGCCGGTACCTGTTAAGGGATCTGAGTTTGATCTTGAATGTGACCTTGCCATTATTGCTGTGGGGGCCGGTCCGAATCCGCTGCTTACCCGCTCCACAGAAGGACTGGACCTTAATAAATGGGGATATATCGTGGCTGATCCTGATACGGGTAAGACCAGCATTCCGGGTGTCTGGGCTGGCGGAGATATCGTTACCGGATCCGCAACGGTAATTCTTGCAATGGGTGCCGGAAGAGTAGCTGCGGATTCAATTCATAGTTATCTTGAGTCTTTAAGCTAGGGCAGTTTCTGTTTTACTATAGCCTCGGGACAGCTGGGCTGCCGTTTGAACGGTTTTAACGGATAAACATGAAATTTCAAATTAAAAATCTCAAATGAAACTCAAAAACACCAATGCCAAACTCATTTATCCTTTTTGCGCTTTTCTTTTTTGGCATTCATTTGTCATTTGAACTTTGGCTTTTGACATTAGATTGAACTTCACCAGCCGTCACTTAAAACATAGGGTTACAATATTTATAAAAATGCTCTAGAATTCATATTTAATAATTTGTTATTAAAGGGAGCTTTTTCAAGCTCCCTTTTTTATTTGAATTAAGTTTTACAGGTATACTTTTTTGACGTATTTGTGGCATTTATTGCCTTATTTTTTATAAGGAAGGTTCTTGTGAATTTACTATTTGTAAGTACTCTAAATTGCAGCATAAAGAAAATGACCTCTATCTTTGTTTTTGGAACGCATTTTGTATGTATTTTATAACAGAAAGGGAGGACTATGTATTATGGATATTCTATACGATCATAATTCCAGTGCAGCTGAACAGCATGAGGATAAAGAAGCAATGGCTGGGAATAAAGACACTTTAGAAAATAAAAAACTGGAACCTCTGCTGTATCGGATTCAAAATGATTTTCCGGATACCGGGGCTTATTGTTATTTTGAATCTGATCTTTATCGAAATACAGTTCTTCAAAAAAGAGCTTAATCTCTTCCAAAAATTGAAAAATAGTTTAAATAATTGTTTCTTGACTCTTGTTTGATACCAATCTATAAACTTTTTATAGCTTGATGATCGATAATCTCAGAAAAGGCCTTGAAAATGGAAATAAAAAGATCAAGCGGAATACTCCTGCATATCTCAAGTCTTCCGGGCAATTATGGGATCGGTACACTGGGTGCTGAAGCCTATCAGTTTGCACAGCAGCTGCAGAAAGGCGGCCAAAGCTATTGGCAAATCCTTCCCTTTGGTCCGGTTTCCCCTGTTTTTGAATATTCACCCTATGCTTCAAAGTCAACGTTTGCGGGGAATCCGCTTTTAATTTCTCTTGATAAGCTTAAAAAGAAATGGTTTGAAATTGACATTAAGCCTTTTAATTTTGAAGAGTCGGATTTTGTTGATTTTGATGAAGTTGTTAAGCATAAGATGCCGGTTCTGAGAGAGTTTTCAGATATATTTTTTAAAAGTGCAAAGGATAAAGATTTAGAAGATTACGAAAACTTCTGCAAAGGATCAAAATACTGGCTGAATGATTTCGCGTTGTTTTCAGCACTGGCGGATCACTTTAATACCGATTACTGGCTTGCCTGGGAAAAGTTTGCTGCAATGCGTGAGCCGGAAGCCATCAGAAAGTGGGGTGCTGAACTTAAGAGTAGTATTGATTTTTATAAGTTTGTGCAGTACCTCTTTTTTATGCAGTGGTCAGAATTAAAGGAGTACTGCAACAGTATCGGTATTCAAATAATCGGGGATATCCCGATTTACATCACCTTTGAAGGTGCTGATGCATGGGCCCATCCGGATATCTTTCAGCTTGATAAAAAAACGTCTAAACCCTTATCTGTGTCCGGTGTTCCGCCTGATTATTTCAGTGAAACAGGGCAGAGGTGGGGAAATCCGCTTTATAAATGGGAGGACGATGATAAACAATTAAATGATTCTGCAATGAAGTGGTGGACCCGGCGGATTCAGCATCTTAATCAATTTGTCGATATTGTAAGAATAGATCATTTTAGAGCTCTGGAATCCTACTGGTCAATTCCTGCAAAAGAAAAGACAGCTGTTAATGGAAAATGGGTGAGTGGGCCCGGGATCGATTTTTTTAAATGTCTGAAAAAAGATCTGGGGGATCTCCCCTTAATTGCCGAAGATCTTGGCGAGATAACGCCTGACGTAGAAAAATTAAGAGATGATATGAATTTGCCGGGGATGAAGATCCTTCAGTTTGCCTTTGATCATACCCGTGAAAATTATTATCTTCCCCACAACTATAAGAACAGGAAGGTTGTTGTCTATACAGGTACGCATGACAACAATACGACTAACGGCTGGTTTTACGGTTCAGAGATCGATGATAATCTGAGGAAGTATGTCCTTGATTATATGGATTCCGTAAACTTCAGTGATTTTCACTGGCAGCTGATCAAGCTTGCATATTCCACTGTTGCCGACCTTGTTATCATTCCTGCCCAGGATGTGCTGGGGTATGGTGAGGCGTTCAGGATGAACCGACCGGGGACTGTCGGCGGAAACTGGAAATGGAAATTAAAATATAACAGGTTTACGGATAAGCATATGGCAGACTTAAGACATGCTGCCGATATGTACGGAAGGGTTACTTAGCTGTCTGCAGATTGGAATAACAGCTGCTTTAAATGTATACAGGTGATAGAATTATATTTTAATTATGATACTGCTTCCCAAGGGGCTGGTTGTTGTTGAAATTCTTGAAGATGTTCAGGCCGATGATGATGTTGTTGTCCAAGCCTGTCAAAAGCTTAAGGACGCGGGTTTCATCCTGGCCCTTGATGACTTGTATATAATGATCATCAAAGACCGCTTATTGATATTGCTGATATTATAAAGGTCGATTTTTTGCAGACAACCGGAGATGAACGCCAAAACATTATAGAGCAGATCAATAATCCGGGCATTCGTTATCTGGCAGAGAAGGTCGAAACGTTCGAGGACTACCAGCAGGAACTCGATCTGGGGTATAGCTACTTCCAAGGATATTTTTTCAGTAAACCGATCATTGTCCCGGGCCGCGATATTCCGGTCAATAAGCTTAACTTTATGCGCCTGATCCGTGAGGTAAACAGACCCGAGCTTGGCTTTGAGAAACTTGAACAGATCATAAAGCATGACCTTTCGTTATCCTATAAATTACAGCGTTTGATCAATTCGTCCTTTTTCGGTTTTTCCGCAAAAGTCAAATCAATCTGGCATGCTCTGGTTCTTCTGGGTGAAAAAGAGATCAGGAAATGGTCGTCTTTGCTGGCCGATTGCCAAAGAACTAAAAGACGCTCTTCAGGGCAAGCCTAATATGTTTCATGATCTTCTACGGCTGGTGGTCTCCTATGAAAAAGGTTTCTGGGAAGAGCTTCCGGTGTATGCACGAAAGCTTTCTGTCAGGGAAGGGGATTTCCCTGAAATGTATATGGATGCGGTTACCTGGAGCCATAAAATGCTTTAGCAGATAATTTCTGTCCCGGTAGTATTCAACAATATCAGCTTCTTTTACTCCTTTTATTCCCGACTGGACAATTTCGATCTCTATTAAACTTAATTACAGATATTATCAATTTGTCTGTAATTCCTTTAATTTCAACTTTATTTAGTTAAAAAAAAAGAATTTGACAAAGATTGAATTTAGCCATAATATTACGAAACCGGAATATCCGGAAATAAAAAATCCGAAATGGAAAAAACATTATAAGGATGGATCGTATGTCAAAAGATGCTGGCAATATTGATTTTCAGATGATGGTGATCAAGGAATTTATTGATGAGTTTTATAACAAAACTGTATTTAGCACAGAAAATGGAAGCGGATCAGATCTCTCGCCATCATTTATTAAGTCGCTTTTTGCATTTCAAAATCCTGAGGAAGAATATCCAATTGGTGAACTTGGAAGGAATGCCCGGGTGAAAAGCTCCACCATGACGGATATGGTTGACCGTATGGAGCGTGACGGTCTGGCTGAGCGGGTGAGAGATAAAAATGACCGCCGCCTGGTGAAAGTAAGGCTGACAAAAAAGGGAATGGATACACGACAGGAATTTTATAAAAGAAGGCGGGGTGAGTTTGAAGGTCTGTTTAAACAGCTTAATTCTGATGAAGTCCGTCAGTTTGTTGACAACCTGTCCCAGGCAACGCTGATTTTGAAGAAAATAAAATAAACGTATCTGTTGAGGTGAAAAAATGCATGATGTCCATAGAGAGTCTCTGATTTTCAAGAAAAAAAAGAAGAAAAAAAAGAGTCAGGACGGTCCTTCGACTGAAGATCATAGCCGGGTAAATGCATCTCATGACCCAGATCACCACGAACACGGGCATGAAGACCATTCTCATGACCATTCAGTCCCGGAGGGGCATGACCATGAGCACGAGGAAGAAGAATATCACGACCATGATGCTGACCTCCATACTCATAAGCACCACGAGGCGTTTGGGGACCGGGATATGGGGAACAGGGCTTTTGCGCATCTTCATGAGCATGAGCACACTTTTTATCACAAACATCATCATAATCACGATCCTGAACATACCACCCTGGTTCATAAAGTTTTCAAAGACCCGGTGCGGGACTGGTTTGGTGCTTTTCTGATGCTGATCCTGATCTATGTCGGTTATAAACAGCTGCTTCCGGGAAATCTCTCTGACGGGATGCTGTTATGTGCCGCCATTATCGGTGTTTTCCCCGTAATAAAGAATGCGCTGCTTGAATGTATTTCTCGCAGAAGGCTCAGTATTGAACTGTTCCTGGGGGTGATGCTTTTAGCCGGTCTGTTTTCAGGATTATTTTTAGAAGTCGCCGTTGCTGCACTGCTGATGCTGATCGGCAGTTTTATGCGGATTAATTTTTCCTGGAGGAACTGATAAGTCATGCATGATGTTTCCAGAGAAGCAATTATAGAGCAGGAACTGTCAGCCGTACATGCGAACGGCGATACGGGTTTTGATAAATTTATGGACCGGTACGGCGAATTTATTAATCCGCTTATCTGCATTGTCCTTGTGAGTGTTTCATGGGTAAAGGGGGAGTCTGAAGCCCCGTGGATATATCTGGCCCTGACGGCCTGTATACTTTCAGGCTATCCGATCGTTAGAAATTCAATAATCTCTACCATAACCCATAAAAGATTAAACGCGGAAGTTCTGGTGACCTGTGCACTTATCGCCGCTATCTGGGTCGGTGAATATGTGGCCGGGGCGATGGTGGTTTTAATGATGAATATTGGCGAGCTTTTGGAAGATATTACCATATCAAAAACCGGTGAGGCGGTTCGATCTTTAATGGAGCTTGAGGCGGATACGGCCCGGGTGATAAGAGGGGGCCGTGAGTTTGAAATTGATATAGAGGATGTTGAAATAGGTGATATTGTGCTGGTCAGACCCGGCGAAAAGATCCCTATCGACGGCATCGTTAAAGACGGCAGAGGCGAAGTCAATCAGGCGCCGATCACAGGTGAGTCTGTTCTGATCGCCAAGGAAACCGGTGATGAAGTCTACGGCGGTACCCTTAACCAGGCGGGTGTATTAAAGATTGATGTGACCCGAAGTTCTGATGATACAACTATCTCCAAAATTATTGAGCTTGTACATAAAGCCCAGTTGGAAAAACCTCCCATTGAACGTATTGCGGACAGTTTTGCTGCATGGTTTACGCCTGTAATGTTAATCCTGGCCGGACTTGTCTGGCTGACAACAGGTGAGATCTTAAGGGCAGTGACGGTTCTTGTTGTTGCCTGTCCCTGTGCTCTGGTCATTGCCACACCTACAGCGGTTGTAGCCGGGATTGGAAACGCTGCAAGGCGCGGGATCCTTATTAAGGGCGGTGCGGTACTGGAGGTGATAGGCAAGTTAACCACCTTTGTGTTTGATAAAACCGGAACCCTTACCTATGGCGCGCCTGCGGTCCGGACCGTAGTCGGTTTTGACGGTATGGATCATAAAGAAGTTTTGTCTCTTGCCGGGACTGCCGAACGCCATTCAGAACATCCTCTTGCATCAGCAATTTTAAAATCCTGTGAGGAGGAAGAGGCCTGGCCTTATAATCCGGATGAGACAAGGGTGACGGTGGGGAGAGGGATTATCGCTTTAAAGGAAGGCCGGGAAATAATAGTCGGCAACGAGAGGATGTATGCGGAAAAAGGAATTTCTTTAAGCGATGAAGCAAGATTCTTTCTGGATGAAATGGCATCAGCCGGCTCAACCGGTGTTCTGGTCGGACATGAAGGCAAAGTTATCGGCGGTATTGCCATTGCCGACCAGCTGAAAGAAGATGTCCATGAATCTATCCGCGAAATTAAAGATGTGGGCATCAAAAAAGTCATTATGCTCACCGGCGATAATCAGAAGGTTGCCCAGACCATTTCAGAAGGTGCGGGCCTTGATGAGATCATTGCTGATTTACTTCCCGAGGGAAAACTTGAACACATTAAAAAATTAAAAGCAGCCGGCGAAAAAGTGGCCATGGTGGGAGACGGTATTAATGATGCGCCTGCTCTTGTTGAGGCGGATGTGGGGATTGCCATGGGCGTTATCGGAACGGACGCAGCTATTGAAGCTGCAGACATAGCCCTGATCAGTGATGATCTCAGTAAGGTCTTTGAGGCAATTGCGCTTTCCCGAAAAACCGTTCAGATCATTAAACAAAGCCTGGTGATCTCTGTTTTAATCAATGGGGTGGCGCTGGTACTGGCCTCTACCGGTGATATCGGACCTATTTTTGGCGCGGTTATTCATAATATCGGATCGATTGTGGTGGTGGGTAATTCCTCCCGGTTAATCGGATACCGGTTCAGGAAATAATATTATATTTTAAGGCTTAATCATGAAGATCGATCTTACCCAGGCAGGACTATGGACTCTGATGATCGGTACTTTTACTCTGGCGGCCACCCATACCGTTTCGCCGGACCACTGGTTCCCGTTTGTCATGGTCGGCAGGGCCAACAACTGGAAGACCCCCTGGGTTCTGATGCTGGCACTGATAGCCGGAGTCGGACATGTCGGCACCTCGGTCGCCATTGGCATGGTCGGTGTGTTCGCTGAATCGGGCACATCCAAAGAGGTGGCTGAATTTCTTGAAAATGCCACCCCGATGATGCTGATGATCTTCGGTTTCGAGTATGCCGCCTATGCGCTTTACAAACAGCAGGTGGGGGCGCATGGTCACTCTCACGGGATACCGATCATCAATAAATGGCTCGGGATTAATGAGAGTGCGTATGCCCTGCCCGGAGAGGATCACAGCCATGATATTACTTTCTCTGTCTTTGGCTGGTTTATTATATATATTCACAAACTGGATCTTGTTGTCTGTGTGATCCATGATGACCATATGCACAGCTATGATGCAACAACCGAAGAGGATCATGAGCACGCTCACTATCATGGGGATCTTTTACATGAGCATAAACATACCCATAAGGTACAGGGGGTTGACGGATTCGTCCATGATCATGGTGAGAATAATCTGACGGGTTCAGAAGGGATAACTGACCTTAAAAATAAACGGGCCGGTTGGGGCCTGGTGGCGATATTGGGTCTGACGCCCTGTATCGCGCTTTTGCCGATGACTTTTGCAGCGGTTAAGTACGGAACACTGGCAGTCATTCTTGTCAATATTGCTTTTGCCATTGGAACCCTGGGAACGATTGTTCTTTTTACCTGGCTCGGATATCTCGGCTTATCCTGGATTAAACTTGATTTCTTTGAAAAGTATGGTGATGTCATTGCCGGTGCAATTATTGGTCTGTTAGGACTGGCCACAAAAATATTTGAGCTTTAAGAGAATATGTTATTTTATTGGGATAATACATGCCGCCGACAGAATTAGACATCAATTATTTAATCATAAGAATGGAGGAATAAAATGAGTGAAATTATTACTGATCTGGGCTTTGATTCCAAAAGTCTGTGGCAGCCCAAAGGGTTTGTGCCGAGTCCTTATCCGGAGACCACCTGGCCGCATTTTGAGGGTCTGGATCTTAAAAAACTGAATGAGATCGAAGGAGAGGACCTGACCCCGCTTCAGAACGGGGTGAATAAGCCCATGGTTGAGGGGGCCTTTCGTCATTTTTATAATGATAAAATTGAAAAACTGGCGCATATGTGGGTACTGATCTCCAGAAGCATTGCCGGCGGTATGTGGATGGGCTGGCCGAATGACAACTATGATTTTCCGGCACTGGTTTTGGCCTGGGAGGAATCAAAAAAGAGGCTTCATGTCATCATTGATATTATGCCTTTGGCAGATTGTGTTGAACATGAATGGTACCGGGAGAAATATCTGGATGGGGTGGAGCCGGCATATGATAAATTTAAGGACCTCATCGGTCCGCCGTCTACCTACCGCTGGTTTCGCGCGCAGCAGGGCCCTTACATGATCTTTGACGGTCCCAGCGGACAAAGAGAGCGGGCACTTGAGTGTGAAACTGAATATATTAAACACTGGGTGGATGTGGTGAAGAAGGCGGAGCCGCTTAAAGATGATGATTATAAAACCTATGTAAATAAGCGCAAACGGCTGATGATGAGCCAGCTGCGTCAGAGAGACCCCCTTGGGTCCGTGCTGCTGAGAACTTTAGGACCGGAGCTGGGGAAAAAGTGCAGCATCGGATATACCTAGGAGCGAGTTCGGAAGGCGGAATATGTTTAAAAATTATTAATAATAAATAACGAAAGGAGCTTCTTATGGCTTCGATGTTAGAAATAATGCAGTACGGTGCGGAGTGGGTCAATACTCAGGAAGAGTTTATTGCCCAGATGGAAGAACTGGATGGGGACAGTATCTTCTGGCGTTTTGAAGATGATCAGCCGGATGTGACCACCAAGCTTGTTAAAGGGTTAAATGTCGTAGAAGAAGGTGAGGATCCGGGAGCGCAGGTCGGGATGAAATTGAAGTCCAAAGTTTTGCTGGATGTGATTGATAATTCCCTGGAGGCCAAGATGATGTACACTTATACGGAGCTGGTTAAAGGGGACATGGACCTGGCCCGTCACCATGTTTTTGCACTGGTTCCTTTGATCTTCGGTTATCAGGACCTCTATGAGGAAGATGAAAAGTTTAAACAGATGGTCGATGAAAAAAAGAGACAGGTGGGGGGAGAGTAGGGATGAATGAAAAAGACCATAACATCGTTATAGACGAAGAGGAATGTACCGGATGCGGTATCTGTGTAGATTACTGTCATGTGGATGCAATTGCGGTGAATCCCGAGTCCGGGGTAGTCGAGGTGATTGACCTTGAGATATGCATCGAGTGTCACAGCTGTCAGCAGAACTGTCCGCAGCACGCGATCAGGGTATACCCCCAGCTGGATGATGCTATGAAAGAGATGCAGTAATTATTGGATTAAACTATGGCTTTTAAAAACATAAATTTCTTTACTTTCTTTGCTTGCTCCAAAGAAAGTAACAAAGAAAAGGCACCCTTTGACCGGTCCCGTAAAACGGGATCCCCTTATTCCAGTTTTTTTTGCGGTCGGCGTCACAAACTTATCCCGATTTGTCAGGATTCAAACATGTGCCGCCTTAAATCCACAAAAACACCTGAAACTGCGGCTTGGTCAAAACGGGGTCCCGATTTTCCACGGTCCCCTTTGGGGACCAGCCTAAGACCACGTTTTTTAGACGTGGATAATTATAGCTTTTCAGGAGGGTTTCAATGAGTGAGCTTCAGTTTATCCATGATATAGACAAATGCATTGGTGCAGATGAATGCGGCGGGATCTGTGAAAGGATCTGTCCGCCGGATATTATCGAGTATAAGGAGGAAGGGGAGAAACGTATTCCCTATGTGACTGAAATAGATCTGTGTATGAAAGACCATGGCTGCCAGAACAACTGCCCTGTGGGTGCAATAATTATTCTTCCGCCTCAGGAAGAGGGCCGGAATTATTGATCCATAAAATATTATAACTTAAAGCAGGAGGCGTATCATGAAAGAATATCATCTGGGAAAAGAAGTCGGTTTTAAATGCGATCAATGGCCCGCAAAAGGGGTTCCCAATATTCGTCCCTTTCCGGAGGAATGCTGGGAGATCATGCGGACCCTGGATCTGAAGCCGATGACAGGCGACTATCAGGGCTATAATATGGATCCGCTTCTTGAAACTCTGGATTCGCCCATGTGTAAGGGGGTGGTGAAAGTTTTTGAGTCAGACAAGATCGAAAAGATCTGTTTGTGGTGGCAGGTGATCTCCGGGCGGTCTATCTCCGGAGCGGTGATCGGTTTTCCGAAAGATGATTATGATTTCCCGGTACTGCTGATTGACTGGGACGAAGGACGCGGTCCCGGTCACGGAATGGTCGATCATATGCCGCTGTGTGATATTGTCTTAAATGAAGATTACCGTGTAAAATACCTGGATAAGCTGGATAATACCTTCCGTTCCTATTACGATATTATCGGTCCGCCGTCTCTTCATGTGTGGTTCCGGACCCTGACCGGCCCCTATTACAGTTTTTTTAGAACGCAGTCCGGAGGAACGGATGAATACCGTCAGCGTATCATGAAATTGCCCTTGATTTATCTGCAGGAATGGGCAGATTCGGTAAAAGATGCCAAACCCATTGAAGATCCGTCTCATAGAGAATACTGCATCAAACGTAAACGGGTGTTACAGGAATGGCTGGTTGTGCGTGACCCTGTAGCTTCTGTGATGCTGCGCTGTTATGGAAAAGAGCTGGGGTCTTTGGTGATGAAAGGTCTTTCATAAATAAAAATAGCGGGAAGTATCTTAACTTTTAAATCATAAGCATTAAATTATCTGGCATATAAATGTCTTTTTGAAGGAGGATGAAATGCCGACAATAACCATGGAAGATGTAACACCGATCGAGATAAGAATTGATGAAGATAAATGTACAGGCTGCGGTACCTGTGTATCTGTATGCCCGGTCCAGCTGCTGCAGATGAGAAAAGTCGGAAAACTGATGAAAACCAGCGCGCCGGACCAGAGCTTTTGCTGCAAGTGTCACATGTGTGAGTTTCACTGCGGTTTTGAAGCCATTAAAGTGTTTCCGCCCTTTGAGGGAATGCAGGACACGGATCAGGCAAAAGTGCCGATGAAACACCGTTAAACTTTGAGATACAGGATAACTTCATGCGTGTAATGCTGATTCAGCCGCCGATGTTTCATCTTGAAATGAACATCGCCCCGAATATCGGTCTGGCTTATATTGCGGCAGTACTGGAGCAGGATGGAATAGATGTCCGGATGGTCGATGCGGCTGCTGAAAATTTTTCTTTTGATGAGGTGATAGACCGTATCTGGCAGTTTCAGCCGGATATCATCGGAGCCGGTGGTCAGACTCCGGTCAGCCCGCGATCACTGACTCTTTTTGAACGGACAAAGAAAGAGGTCAGCCCGGACATCGTCACTCTGGCGGGCGGACCTCACTTTACCTTTACGGATGTGGAGTCCCTTGAACAGTGCCCGGCGCTGGATATCGTTGTCCGGGGTGAAGGGGAGGCAACAGCCAGCCATATCTGTAAGGTCATTAAAACAGGTGGATCACTGCAGGAGGTGGACGGCATTACCTGGCGTAATCAAAAAGGTAATATTGTCCGTAATTCGGATCGTGAGCCCATCGCGGATATTGATTCGCTGCCGTTGCCTGCCTGGCATCTTTTCCCGGTTGACCGCTACCACTGGGTAGGCAATCCGGTTTTGGCCATCACCTCCTCACGGGGGTGTCCATATAAGTGCCCGTATTGTGTGACTTGGAAAATTCATAAAGGGGTACGGCGCCGGGATCCGAAAAAAGTGGTTGAGGAGATGGTCTGGGTGAAGAAAAACTTCAAACATGATACTTTTTTCTTCCAGGATGATGCTTCTTTTCTGGTTCGTGAACAGATGGAGGGTTTTCTGGATGCGCTTGAATCCTGCGGTGAGGAACTTTACTGGTATTACGAGACCCGTGAAGATGTTTTTTTAAAGTACCGGGAACTCTGGCCGCGCATGCGAAAAAACGGTATGTTTAAAATTGTCTTCGGTCTTGAAACACCGGACCCGAAAATGCGTAAGTGCTGCGGCAAAGAAGGGTTTGACTGTCAGGCTGTTGAAAATATGCTGGATACCCTGGAAAATGAGTTTGATATCATGGTCTCTATTTATCTTCTCTTTGGGATGCCGGGAGATACAGTTGAAACCATGGAAGAAAATGTGAAATATGGTAAGAAGCTTTATCCGAAGCACTGTTCTTTTATCGTGGGATCAATGGCCGTTCCTTTTCCCGGAACGGATATGTATATTGATTTGGAAAAGAAAGATATGATCATCAGCCGGGACTGGAATGATTACGGCTTTGGCAAATCTGTGATTAAAACGGATATTCCGTCTGAAAAGATGTCTCAGATCTTTTCAGATTTCTGGGTGGGGGCTTATGTGCGTCCCAGTGTGTTTTATAAACAGATTAAATACTTTCTTTCCAGAAACCGCTTTCGGCGGTCCATGGCCAAACAGTATGTTAAGATGGCTATTGAGATGATCGGTGATGTTAAGAAAATGAAGAAAGAGAAGAAGGAAGGATTTTAAATTATAATTTTCACCGCAGAGGCAAAGAACTGCTTTTTGTTTTTAACCCCATGTTTTCACTGCGTGCTCATCGTATTGAGCGAAGCGGGCGGTTAAATTTGTTTAATTTATTTTAATATCATTTTTGTTGACGGCACATTTTTATAAGCACTGTTAACCTTTTATGGAGGAGAATCGTCTTGACCTTAAAATGTTATGAACATTGCTGCTCATCCTGTATTGCCTTAGTTAATGTCGGAAAAACAGAAGGCATCATTCCGATCCTTCACGGTCCTCAAGCCTGTACCTTTGGAAATCAGATCGGGTCTATGTTCTGCAGACCTTCGCGTCTGTTAACGGTGGGCACCACGCTGCATAAAAGTGAGGTGATCTTCGGCGGCGAAGAAAACCTCAGGCAGCAGATCATCAATGTCTATCATCAGTACAACCCCAAGATTATCCTGGTGATCAGTACTTGTGTTCCCCAGCTGATTGGGGAAGACGTCAGCGGGGTCTTGACTGAACTCAGAGAAGAACTGCCGGATCTGAAACTGGCCTATTGTCAGACTGGGTTTAACCACCATTTTGCCACCCCGAGGGGAAGTGATGTCTCCTGGACCGCGGTCATAGAGGTTCTTGATCCGCAGGATAAAGTTGAAAATTCTGTGGGACTGATGGGCCGGGCAGGTCAGGATGCAGACAGCCTGGGGGTTTTGACCTCTTTCATCCGGGAAGCCGGGATTACCACTTATGCGTTTCCCGCCGGTCATCTGGACGAAATGGCCAAGATCGTAAAAGCGGAATTTCTTTGTCCGATTCAGCTGGTTCCCTATCAGACCTGCAAGGCGCTTCAAAATCGGTTTGATTCAAAAATTGAATATATCGAACTGCCGGTGGGATTTCAAGGAACCTCCAACTTCCTGCGGGGAGTCGCAGAACTAACTTCCAGTCAGAAGCTTAAAGATGTTGTGACGCGCGAAGAAACAAGAGTCCTGCCGCGGTTTGAAAAAATTAAAGAAGAGTTTCATAAGAAAAAGACAAAAGTCCTTCTTGTAACCGGTCCGTCAAATGAGATCTCAATTGCTAAGATCCTGGCAGAATTCGGCGCTGAAGTGCTGGTGGTGCCCTCCATGCGGAATGCCTTTGCCAAACAGGAGCAGGCATTGTTAAAGGCGCGTTATAAAGACCGTTTTAGGGTTAGAGAAGATGACTTTGATACGGTACTGCAGTTGGTGGATGAGTTTTGTCCGGACGTGGTTTTTTGTGATTTTCAGGCCAGGGTGGAGGTCACCCCCAGGCTGATCCCTGTTTTGATTAATGAAAACTACTTAAATGAATACGGCTATGATTATGCCCTGGATTTCGGCGAGAATTTCTTTGAAAATCTTAAAACGCCGGTTTTTAATGAATGGCAGTCAATGATGGATCAGTATGCAGGAGGCAGCCATGTCACAGAATAAAGATAAGGGAAAAAAAGATTCAAGTCATTTGAAGCATACCCGGCAGATGACCATGAAAGAGATCCATAAACCCTCATCATTTGAAGGCGCGGTCTGGGCTGTGGTTGGAATCAAAGATGCCCGTATTGTTTTTCATTCCCCACCCGGCTGCTACATGATGCAGCACATGAATCTGCTTTGCGGAGAGCAGGGCGGGGATATGTACTGTACCCAGATCTCCTACGCAAATGTCATGATGGGCACAGAAGATGCCCTTGAAAAAATCTTACTGAAGGTGGCGGCTGAAAAGCCGAAAGTTCTGATCATTGTCACCTCGCCGGTTATTGAGATCACGGGGGACGATGTTGAAGGCATTGCAAATAAAATCGGGATCGAACAAACCATTATCATTCGGCCGCCGATCGGTATGACCCTGGCTGAAGGAAAAGAAAAGGCTTTCTTAGGTCTTTTGAGTCTGATGACGAAGGGTGAAAAGCGCGTCGAAAAAAATGTGAATATTCTCGGGCCGACCTATGAAACCTTTAACTGGCGCGCGGACGTTTTTGAACTCAAACGGATGCTGGCCTGTATCGGCATAAACGTAAACGCGGTATTAACTGCAGACAGTACGGTAGAAGAAATAATGCATGCGCCCCGGGCAGCTTTAAATGTCTGTGTCTATCCCTATGACTGTGGACGTGAAACTGCCGTTGAAATGGAAAAAAGATTTAATATCCCTTTTGTTGCCAATCACATTCCCATCGGTTTTCGTGAAACAGCTGCCTGGCTGGATGAGATCGCAGGGCTCCTGAAGGTTGATGCAGCAACCTATCTTTCTGAAGAAATAAAAAGCGGGCTGGATTTTGCCAGCGGACTGCTTGTTTCAAATACCCTGTTTGAGTCCAGTGCCGCGATCTGTACCGACAATTGTGATTCATACAGTGTGGGGATCAGCAGCTTTCTATCCCGTGAAATGGGCATGGAGATCTGCATGGCAGCGGTCGGAACGGAAAAAGCCGCTGAGCAGGTCAGGAAAGTCTGTGATGCAGTTATGGTTAATCCTGTAATTGACGAAAAGAAAGAAATGTTTCTGGATAAGGCGCCGACCATTATCTTAGGGAATTACTACGACTTGAAATTGTCAACTGATCTTGGGTTTAAGAACTTTCTGATGGCGGACATCCCGCATATCGGATATGTTTTTTCTGAAAACCGGCCCTTTATGGGATTTATGGGGGCCAAGAATCTTGTTGAGTCCATTACTAATGAGATCTACATGAAGATCTTTATTGAAACCAAGGGAGAGATGGAAGGGGCCATTTCTGCCGGTGAAGTGGACTGGGCTCTGGATGCAGAACGGGCTTTAACCCGGATCGCTGAAATGCTCCCTCATTTTGTGCGTTCAATTGCTATCAAAAAAATCCACCAGGTGGCCGATGATATGGCCATTGAAAGAAACTCAGGGGTGACCCTGAAGATTCTTCAGGAAGTCACCCGGAAATATACGCCCACCCGTTTCAAGGGCAAATATGCGACACTGTTTGCTGACATGGAAGAGATTTCTTCAGATGCGCCGTCTCCTGAACCGTTTCAGTTTATAATGGATTGGGATGAGGATGCAAAAGACATCCTTGAGATGGTGCCGGAGGAGTTTCAGGCTAAAGCTGTGGAAGGTACGGAGGTGTATGCCCGCCAGCAGGGCCAGGACCGGGTGACGGTTGAGCTTGTAAAAGCATATCAGAAAGAACTTGGGTTTTAAGTATTTTCAGGTTTTAAAAATTATAGTGGATTTATTTGAAAATTCTAATTGGAATAGATTTTGTTTACAAAGGAGCAAATAATGGAAAAAAAATTAAATAGATTTGTTGATCAGCATGTGATCATTACCGGAGCTGGCAGCGGCATCGGGCGCGGTATTGCCCATCGATTTGCCAGTGAGGGCGCGAAGGTCGTGGTGGCGGATATTGATCAGACCGGCGGTGAAGTTGTTGTAAAGGAGATCTGTGATGCAGGCGGTACGGCTATTTATTTTCCGGTTGATGTTTCATCTGAAGAATCGGTGAAAGAACTGGTGAAGAAATCCAAAGAACACTTCGGTCCGCTGCATCTGGCGGTTTCCAATGCCGGTATATCAGAAACACAGTCTTCAGCCCTAGAGATTACAATAGAAGAATGGGACCGGATTTACGGGGTGAATGTACGGGGGTCATTTATGTTCTGCCGGGAGTGCGGTAATTCCATGATGGATGATGAGATTAAAGGCTCAATTGTGGCGATATCGTCAATCATGGGCCGTGCGGCAAAAAACATGACCGGTGCCTATGCCTCGTCAAAGGCGGCGGTGATTATGTTTGTCAAAAGTCTGGCCAAGTGTTATGCCTCTTCAGGCATCCGCGTGAACAATGTGGCGCCGGGTATGGTCGCCACCAACCTTTATAGACCAGTTGAAAGTGAAATGATGATGGAACAGGACTCTTTTGTTCCCTGGATCATTGAACAGTCCATTTCAAGCGGTCAGCTGCTGATTCCCCGTCAGGGGGAACCGGAAGATATCGCTGCTGCTGTTGCTTTTCTTTCTTCAAAAGATGCGGCTTATATTACTGCCCAGACATTGTGTGTAGACGGCGGAATGGACTGGAGTTAGTTCGGGTTTTGCTGGATGAGATTAATAGCCATTAATGGCTATTAATCTCGTCAGTTGTCTGTTGTTAGTTGACCGTTGTAACGTCAAAAGCGATTCACCACGGAGTCACAGAGTACGTCTGACTTTGCTAAGGCTATGGCAAGACAGGTAGAGAAAGGCGGGGGTTGAAAACTAAAAAAACAAGAGGTAATAAATGGAATACATCATAAAACAAAATTCGGATATACAAATAATTATAGTAGAAGCGGCTGGCATGATTAATACAAAAGTTGCGGAAGAAATTATATTAGCCATTGGAGTAGAACTCAATAATACCGGTTTTCAAAAATGCTTTATTGATCTCACGAACACAGAAATTGATCCTGACGAAACAAGAATAGAAATGTTTATGTTTGTTAATGTTTTCAGAAAAGCAAATATTAAGAAGTCTGTAAAAATAGCTGCGTTAATTTCCAGCATTGATGACCATCGTTTGTTTTTAGAAAAGGCTGCAGAGTTTGAGGGTTTCAAGCTCAAACACTTTACCAACAAGGATGAAGCATTCAATTGGGTCAATAACTAACAATCATCATCTCACAGAGTACACAGAGTTGTGAAAGTATTTAAAATACTTAAAGTGTCTAAAGTACTTGAAGTGAGATTCAACATGGTTTAAAAGATTTTGCAACTGACCACGGACGACTAACCTCTGACAATATTTAACGAGAAAACTGGTATGGTATCCCGGGATTTTCGTTTCAGGGATAAATAGGGAAGTGTCCCTAATTATCCTAATTATTCTAATGGATGACCCGAGACACTTTAATGGCAGTAATATTGCAGTGCGACATGATGTCTTTGGCCGCTTAAAGGAGTCACTGTTTTTGTTTGACCATATTAGTCATCCATTAATCGATTATTTCCAATATCGATCTTCTCTTCATTTTCATGGAAGCAGCATTCATGATCGTCCTTATTGCAGTCGCCGTTTTTCCCTGCTTGCCGATGATTTTTCCGATATCTTCCTTAGCGACACTCAATTCGATAACCGAGATTGTTTCTCCTTCTACCTCCGTAATCTTTACCGAATCAGGCTGATCAACCAGTGATTTCGCAATATTCGTGATTAAATCTTTCATTTCCATATCGTCTGCCTCGATTTGTTAAATTTCTTAATCTTAAGATGGTTGTACCACCCCCGATGGCCACCCAAAATCCCCCACCTGTGGCCACTTGAAAATCCCCCAC